>NZ_JADNEM010000006.1:0-157910 GCF_015552275.1 Holdemania sp. 1001302B_160321_E10
CCCTCGACTGAGCAGGGGCCGCCGATCACGGCGATCTTTTCATGACCGCCGACCTTGACGCCGCTGACGTCGATCACCGAGTCCTGCGGATGGAACATCCGGTTGGCCAGTTTGTATGGAGCGGCAATCCGTGTGACGTCTTCAATCCATTCGTTCGCCATAATCCGCCGCTCATCCAGCTTCGCCGTATCGCCGACCAATCCAAACACGTTGTAATTGGCGCCGGAGATCATGTTGACCTGAACGCCCTGTTTTTCAAAGTTCTGGATCAGCCGGTCGATTTCCGGCTGCGGCGTATTCTTTTTTAATGTGATAATCATGGTTTTATTCCCCCTGTTATTTCAATCTCCATTCGGTCCTTTGATCAAATATAATTCGATCTTTCCATGGTGTGATTCCTTCCATGTCCGTGACCGCTGTTAAGTTTCTCCACTCGTTTTTGCTGTCAGACTTGTTTCTTAGTCCTTCCTTATTCCAATTCAATGAGGGTGGATCCTCGCTTTTATTTTAGTTAATTCTGATCAATCAATCCCGTCGTTTCCATCAGCCAGTCCTGCCATAACCTGCGGGCGGTTTCATCAGCGCTGCCGTTGTTTTCGATCTGTTGGTCGCAGGCTGCCCGGTATAAATCAATCCGCTGGTCATAGAGCTGCCGCAGGGCTTCGCGGCTGGAGCTCAGCGGCCGGCTCGGATCGGTTTCCAGCTGATCCAGACTGCGGTCCAAAAAATAAACCTTGCCGCTCTGCCGCAGCCGTCTGACGTTTTCCCAATCCTTGACAATGCCGCCGCCCGTGGCGATAATCTGCCCTGTCTGCAGCGTGACTTCCGCCAGAATTTCCGCTTCGATCTGACGGAATCGGGCTTCGCCTTGTTGGGCAAAGAAGTCCCGGATCGGCATGCCGATCCGCTCAACGATCCGCTGATCAATATCAACTGCCGGACGGCCGCTGATTTCCGCCAATTTCCGGGCGATCGTGCTTTTGCCGCAGCCCGGCATCCCAATTAAGACGAGATTCATTTTCTCCCGCGCCAGTTCCGCCGTCATGCGCAGAATGGATTTTGGAGCGACCGGCTTGCCGATAAACGCTTCAATCGCCTCGGCAGCCTGCGCCGTTAACATGCTTAATCCCGTCGCTGTCCGACAGCCGCGTTTCTGTGCTTCGACAATCAGGCGGGTGCGGTGGGGATTGTAGATCACATCCGCAACGCTTTCCAGCTGAGGGAACCGATCCAGCTCCACGGGAATGCCTTCCTGAGCCGGAAACATGCCGACCGGACTGGTATTGACGATGACCTGCGCGCCGCTGTGATCGCGGTACGCTTCTTCGTAGGTCAGTGTTTCCGGCGACGGATTGCGCTTGACCTTGACGATCGCCGCTGCGCCTAAATCCTCCAGCACCGCCTGTACGGCCTGCGCCGCCCCGCCGTTGCCTAACAGGATCACTTTCCGGTCCTGAATTTCAATGCCCGCTTGTTCCAGCATGAACCGACAGCCGTAATAGTCGGTATTTTTGCCGATCAGGCGGCCGTGGTCATTGACGATCGTGTTGACGGCCCCGATCCGCCGTGCCCGTTCATCCAGTTCTTCTAAATAAGGAATCACAGCTTTCTTATAGGGGATCGTGACGTTCAGTGCCGCGAAATCCTTGTTTTTCATCCAGGCGTCCAAGTCCTGGGGAGCCACCTCAATCAGCTCGTATGGATAGCCGCCCAGCGTTTCATGAATCCGTTGGGAATAGCTGTGACCCAGATGTTCACCGATCAGTCCTCGCCGCATGGCCGTTCTCCTTTCCACCACAGAATACCGAAGCGTTCAGTCAACAGATCCGCCAGCCCGAAAGCGATCAGACTGTCGACGACGACCCGCGCCCGATGCAGAATCGCCGGATCGTGCCGGCCTTCAATCTGCAGCGTCGTCGGTTCGCCGGTTTTCAGATTTACGCTGGACTGCGGTTTATAGATCGAAGGGGTCGGCTTGACGACCGTGCGGATGCGCAGCGGCATGCCGTTGGTAATCCCGCCGTTAATCCCGCCGTTATGATTGGTCAGAGTCCGGATATGCCCGTTGTCGATCGTGATGCCGTCGTTGGCTTCGCTGCCTCTTTTTGCGGCAAAATCGAAACCATCGCCGAATTCCACGCCCTTCACGGCGCCGATGCTGAACAACAGGTGCGCCAGCCGGCTCTCCACCGAATCAAAGAAAGGTTCGCCCACTCCGGCCGGCATGCCGACAACCGCGCTTTCCAGAATCCCGCCCATCGAATCGCCCTGGGCCTGAGCCTGTTCGATCCGCTGCTGGATCGCTGTCCGCGTTGAATCGCTCAAACATGCCAGATATTGATCCTCTAAGCCTAGTAGCTGCGCCCGCAGCTCTGCTTCCTCGTCCGCAAACGGAGCGTCTGTTAATTCCTGCATCTGCGCGACATGCGTTCCGACCTCAATGCCTTTCGCTTTCAGCATCTGGAGGAAAATTGCGCCCGCTGCCACTAACGGCGCGGTGATCCGGCCGGAGAAATGACCGCCCCCGCGGTAATCCTGATAGCCTAGATATTTAATCTCGGCCGTGTAATCGGCATGCGAAGGGCGCGGAATATACCGTGTTTTCGAATAATCCTTGCTTCGCATATTTTCGTTGCGGATAAGAATGCACAGCGGTGTGCCCGTCGTCCGGCCTTCAAAGACGCCGCTGACGATTTCCGGAACGTCTGCTTCCTGCCGCTGAGTCGATATTTTACCTTTAGGTTTGCGTTTCTCCATCTGCTTGCCCATCCAGACTTCGTCGATGCGGATGCCCGAAGGCAGACCCTGAATCACGACGCCGATCGCTTCACCGTGGCTTTCGCCGAACAGCGACAGCTCGATACACTGTCCAATCGCACTTTTCATCGTTTGATCTCCTTGTTTTTTTCTGGCTTTTTTGTCGTCTTTCCTTGTTCTGCCCTGAACGCAGAACAACTTGTTTTCCTTATATTCTTTTCATTAAAAGAAGTTTTCGATTACAAATATTCTTTGATCTTCTCCGTCGGGATATCTTTTAAATACGCTTCGCCGATCTTCCGCAGCAGTACGATCGTTAACGTTCCGCCGTCGATCTTCTTGTCTTTGGTGATAAAGTCGTAAACCTGTTGGCGGTCGTAGTCGATATCTTCTTTCAGATTCAGCCGCTGATAAATCGGATGCAGCCGGTCGCGGATCGTTTCATCTTTGATCATTTTCATCATGCCCAGCGCAACCGCTTCGCCATGGTACACATCGTGCAGATGGTAATAGCTCTCGATACCGTGTCCGATCGTATGTCCGAAATTCAGGATCCGGCGAACGCCGATTTCCCGTTCGTCAATCTCCACGACCTTCTTTTTCATCATCAGCGACTTGTATAAAATCTTCTCGATGTGCTCCATCGGATCGTCCGTTTCAAACAACTCAAACAAAGATTCATCGCGGATTAAACCGGCTTTCAGCGCCTCGACCAGACCGTTGTTGATATGCCGCTGCGGCAAAGTGGCCAGTACGTCCGGATCGATCAGTACCATTTTCGGCTGCCAGAACGCGCCGACGCAGTTCTTGATGCCGTCCAGATTGATCGCGACTTTCCCGCCGATGCTGCTGTCAATCTGCGACAGCGTCGTCGTCGGGATGTTGATAAACTCAATCCCCCGCATATACGTCGCGGCGACAAACCCGGACAGATCGCCGATCACTCCGCCGCCTAAAGCGACGATCAGATCTTTGCGGGAAAACCGTTCTTTCAGCATCCGCCGCAGAATCTGTTGGTAGACTTCCATGCTTTTAGCGCCTTCGCCCTGAATCACGCGTTCAACATAACCCTGGCCGCATTGCGCCAACACACGCCGGGCATATTCCTCCGGCACCCCCTCGTCCGTCACGATCATCACCTTCCGGTGACCTTCAAGATACTGTCCCACCTGATTCAGAAGTCCCCGCTGAATCAGAATCGGATAGCTCTTGTCTTTGAGATTGACTGTGATTTTTTTCATCATATTAACTTCTCCCCTCTCACACAACCTGCAAAAAAACCGTACAGGCTTATCCTGTACGGTTCAGCATTTCTTTTCGCATTCCCCTTCAGAATTAGCCTGATTTCAAATCAAAACGGGCTAATGTCCAAAGTGAACCAGCCCTCTATCTAAAGGTAAAATAAAAGTAAGAAGAACTCGGATGTTCAATTTTTTCGCAGATATTTTTCAGCATACTCAACACCTCGATGTTTTTACTATATCACAATTCGATTGAAATGCAATCTTTTTCTGAAACTTCAATCCTTTGTTACAACCTGAGAAAACGATTATTTCACAGATCCCAAATCCAGATAATTAAATTTAACGCCGCTTACTTCCTTTGACGTAATCTTTCCGGTAAAAGTAGTTCCTGAAGAATTGCCGATGGGATTCTGATCTTTATCGTATTCATAGACCACCCCTTGAACTGAATCTCCTACTTTCATATCCGAAATTCCATCAAAAATATAAACGGAATACGTGCCATTGTTATTTTTCATAACGGTGAAATCAAAGTTATCGGCATTTAAACCATATTTCTCCGCGATTCTCTGCTTAAATCCTTTTCCAAAGTTCGGCCCTGTAGAGTCCAGCTGACCGGTTTTATTGCTTCCATAAAATTCACTAACTGCCATTTCCAACATATCTTTGGAATAATTCCCCAGAATCTGTTGTTCTGAACCGCCGTGCTTGGAACAGGTGATTGAAAATTTACTTGGATCCACAGGATCAACCAGAACGGTGATTGTTCCGCCAGTGGGACATAATTTTTCATGATCTCCTAATTTCTCGTCAATCGCATCCTCAGCGGATTTCTTGGTAAACGGTTTGTCACCTAAAGTATATTCCATGACCATGATTTTATACGCGTTGGCCTGATTGGCGTGGCAAACTGTATCTGACGCCGTTTCGGTAAAACCTGTCAGTTTCGGTACCAGCATCAACATCAAAAGCACTAAAATCGCTACAACGACAATCAATTCAATTAATGTAAAACCCTTTTTCCGCCGTTTCATCGTTTATCCCTGCCTTATCTTGTTTCCGACGATCAACATTGTCGGAACTCCATATTCATTATATCATTACAGCTTCAATAACCGAATCTTTTTGTCTTGTAGAAATCCAGAGTTTTAAGCCGCAGAGGTCAACTTTTTTATCATCTCTGTATAAATTTGCTTCAGCTCTGCCTGTTCCGCTTCGCTCATCGGCGCGGCATACGGATCGTGTGAATCAACGGTCGCGATGTGATTGGCCGCGACCCGGCCGTTAACAATCAACGCGACGTCCGGCACATAAAACCCTTCTTCGCCTTCCTCGTCCCTCAGCAGCCAGCCTTCAAAAAGCGTCATGATCTTTTCAATCATCGCTTCCGAGTAATTTTCAGGCTTGCTTGTGTCGACATAATAAACAACTGCGCCGTTTTCCTTGGCCGCTTCATTTAAAACCGGCACTGCTTCGATACACCATGGACAATTCGGCTTGCCATAATAGATCATGAACGATTCGCCCTGTTCGATTTTTTCCAACGAAGCTTCCAGACTGATTTCAACGAAAGCATTCTGCTCATCCGCGAAGCCTTCATAAGCGCTCAGGTCTGCGGGCTTGTCGTTCAGCGTCTGATCGGGAGTCGCCATTGGCGAAGACGACGATGTCGGCGTCTGTTCTATTTCCGGCGAAGGCGTAAGGGACGGCATGGGTTTCACTTCCGGCGCACCGGCGCATCCGCTGAGAATCAGCGCGCTCAACAGGATCACAATTTTTCTTCTCATAACAGTTCTCCATTAAACGCCCGTTTGTAGCTGCCCAGAACTTTAACCTCCAGACAATGCTCGCGAACCTCGGCAATCGCTTCCTGCGTCTTTGGCTGAAGCAGACTGCCGTCGAAATCAATATAGAAGCAATACTCAAACATCCGTCCGCGGATCGGCCGGGATTCCAGTTTCAGCATGTTGATGCCACGCTGGGCGAACACGCGGATGACCTCGTACAACGCGCCCGGTTCATGATTGACCACGAAATACATGCTGATCTTATCTGCCTCCTGGACGGCCTGTACGCCTTTTGCAACGCAGAAAAAACGCGTAGTATTCAGCTGATTATCCTGAACCCGTTCTTTTAATATAGGCAGATGATAATATTCCGCCGCCAGCCAGCTCCCCAGCGCCGCTTTCGACGGATCCTGACACTGCGCCACATATTCCACGCTTTTCGCCGTATCCTGATAGGTCACCGGTTTGATCCACGGGTGCGCCGCAAAGAAACTGGAACATTGATCAAGCGGTTCCGGATGGGAATAGACCTCGCGCAAATCCTCGATTCTGGTTCCCGGCAGACCGATCAGCTGTTCGTCAATCCGCACTAAAATTTCACCGACTGCGAAGATATCGCTGTCCTTCAACAAATCATAAGTCCGATAAATAATTCCCGTCGTCGTATTCTCAACCGGCAGCAGCGCGTAATTAATCACGCCGCTTTCCACATCGGCAATGATGGATTTGAAATTGGTATAATTGCATGCTTCGAATGCTCTGTCCTTAAAAAATTCCTGAACCGCGATCTCACTGAAGGTGCCGTGCGCTCCCTGATATCCCACTTTTATTTGTTTATTCATGTTCATCCTCCGAAGTGGTTTTATTGTATCATACTTTTTTCCGCTGCGAAGTCTGGATTTGAATTGCCTTGTGCTTTTCGCTATAATGAATGCATGAAAAAACAAGCTTCTTCTTTCGACAAAACTGAATTGCTGGGCGGCGTATTATTTCCATTGTTCACGTTATTTCTGATCCTGCGCGACGACCCGCTGAAAACCAATCTGTCCTGGATTGGAAACGGCCTGGGTTATCGCCTGCTGATCTTGATCTGGGCTGTGGCTGGCGCGCTTGTTTTCCGCGCGATGATCCGTGCGTTGGCAGAAGCCCTCCATGTTTCATTAAAGCGCCGGGAGGATTTAACGTTTCTTCTGATGGTGCTTTCGATGGTCGTGCCTTATCTGCCCGAAACATTTCCTCTTCTGGCGCAGCTGCATATCCTGATCAGCAACCTTGCCTTCATTGCGCTGAATCTCTTAATCCTGCGTGTCTTCTATCAAGGACAAAAACGGCGCTGGTCGTTAGGCCGCCGGGGAATGGAAATGACCGCAGTGATTCTGGTCATCTGCGCTTTGATCTATATGCGCTTTCTCAGCGTCAATTCCCTGCTGGAAATGTTTTATACCACAGCAATGGCCTGGCTGCTGCTCAGGACACGCCGTCAATGCGCCGCTTAGCTTCAGAGAATGAACAAGAAGCTTTTGCGCTCATCAAATGCCAAAGCTCCAGCGTACTCACGCCCTGCATCAGACTCTTTTTGAGTCTTTTTTTATGATGCCAATAAGGGCTGCAGAGTCTGTTGAGGCGGACTGTCTTTGCCGCTGAGCCTTATTCTTGAATCCCATCGAACCTGAAGATTATAATAAAGACAAGCTCAATCTCAGCTATGAAATAAGGTGAATGTTGTGGAAAGCAAAGAATTTTATACCATCACAGAGTTTGCAGAGATGTTTAATCTGACTCGGCAAACATTAATTCATTACGATAAAATCGGTTTATTCAAGCCCGCCCGGGTCAATCAAAGCGGCTATCGTATCTACACGCGGGAACAAAAGCCGAAAATGATCGAGATCATGCAGCTGAAAGATTCAGGCATGTCTTTGTCCGACATCATGCGGGTGATGGAAACAAAAAGCGCTGATTCCATTTTATCCATTTTCGATGCGCAGATCGCCAAGCTGGATGAACAAATCGTTCAATTCCAGATGAACAAACTCATTACCCACCACCGGAAAATGTATTATCAATCATTATTTGGAAAATATGAACTCAATAAAATATTTATAAGTGAAGAAAAAGAGAGAACCGCATTTTACGCACCTTTCGATTTATCCCTGGACGAGGACCCGATGATCGACGCGGCCTACCGCCGGTGCGTAGAATTAACGCTTCAGTATGCGAACGTCCAGTTTCAGGGCTGCGGGATCGTATTCCGGAAAGGCGCATGTCACAGCGACGATCCTTACCGCGGCAGCGGTGTTTTCTTCATGATCGACAATCTTTCTGCCGATCATCCGAATCTGATTACGCTTCCCGGCGGGTTAAAGATTAAAAAATATTTCTATGGCAATCCCGGACAGTTTGATCTTATCTGCGACGTCATGCATTATATTGCGGACCATCATTACGAAGTAACCGGCAGTCTGGTTTTTCATAATATCGTTGAAAATCATTATATCGTCGGCAAAAATGATTTAAGCCTTCTGGAAGTCCCGGTTCGAAAACTTGATTTTGAAAAATAAGACGCACATTCTTATAAGCGTTGCGCCTGCAAGCAGTACAGCCCTTTTACGGCTGTACTTTTTTATCGGAGCAGTTCATTTTAGAAAAAAAAAACTTGTTCAAAGTGATGTCAGCCTGACAGAAAGGCCGCTTCGATATCCGAGACCTGGAAAAAAAGATTCAGTAAACTTGATTATTCAAAATTTAACAAATTGAAATAACTTGACTGTATTGCAGCAATACAGTTTATCGTAAAGAGCACAGGATGCTTATAAGCATAGGAGGTAACAGACAATGAAAAAATATTTATCCTTGTTCTTAGTCTTGGCGTTGCTTGCAGGATGCAGTGCACCTGCGGAAAAAGAGCCGGCAAAAACGGCAGAAACAACGCCAGCCGCAGAAACCAATGAAACGGAAAAGGAAATGACGACGCACGGAACGTATATCGTGAATAATACGACAGGCGAAACAATTACTGAACTGTATATTTACAAGACCGGGTCAGAAGACAAAGGCAAGAATTACGCTGAAGGCGGTCTTGCGGATGGACAGAGTGTGACGATTGAAGTCGAAGCGGAAAAAGAGGAAGCCGAAGGTTATGCACAGACTTTGGAATTTATCAACGAGAGCGGACATGTTGAAAATAACTTCCAGACACTTCATCTTGAAGACGTCACCATCAACCTGCTTGCGGAAGGAGCGGACGCTTACACGTCGGCAACGCCGTTCCAGTTTGTCACTGGCGCCAATTAAGTTTTTATCCGGTAATGAAAAAGAAGCGGAAATTTACAGGTTGGCTGTACTCTTCCGCTTCTTTTTTTATTGTCCTTTACAGCTTTTATGATCTCTTTTTTTAAAGCCTTGTCTGTCGATTTCTCATTTTCGCATTGATTTTCCGCTAAGACAGCGCTTCCCGCAAGCTCTGACAGGCATAATCTGCGGCCTGGGCAGCGGTAATTTTCAACTGCGGGTTAGTGATCTGGAAGCAATACGCCTGCATGACGCCGATCAACACAAAGCGCTGGTATTCCCGCGGCCGCTGCGGCTGAATCCATCCGTCACCCTGCGCCTGATCCAGCAATAAATCAATCAAACGAATCATCTGGCGCATAATATTTTCCATCGTTTCTTCACTGACATATTGTTTTAGTTCCCGCTTGCCGACGCTGGACAGCAGCGTCTGAAACGGCGAAAACTGGCTCAGCGCTTTTTCCATCGCCGCCAGGATCTGACGAAAGCCGGCCTCGAAGCCCTGATCGAATTGAAGCAGGCCGCAGAAGCTGTCAAATTCCTTATGAAACGTATACAACAACGTTTCCCGGATAATTTCCTCTTTTGAAGAAAAGTATTCATAACAGGTGCCCTTGCCGATCCCGCTGGCTTCGGCAATTTCCGAAACCTTCAGCTCATTGAGCGAGCGGCCCTGCTGAACCAGGCTGATCACGCCGAGATAGACCTGAATCTTTTTCTCCTCACTCATGCGCCGGTTCTGCCTTTGCTTTTTTGCGGTCCTTGCGGCGGCTTGTCACTTCGATCATGATCGGCACGACAAACAGCGTCAGCACCGTGGAATAGGTCAGACCGCCGATCGTGACGATCGCCATGCCCTGCATCATATCGCTGCCGGTGCCGATTCCCAGCGCCATCGTCGTCATCGCCAGAATCGTCGTCAGCGCTGTCATCAAGATCGGACGCAGGCGGGTCCGGCCGGTTTCAATGATCGCCTCGCGGGTGGCATAGCCTTGTTCCTTCAGCTGGTTGGCATAGTCGATAAAGACGATGCCGTTGTTGACGACTACGCCGCACAGCACCAGAAAGCCCAGCATCGCGACGATGCTCAATTCCTGACCAGTGATCAACAGGCCCAGGAAACCGCCGGTAAAGGCCAGCGGGATCGTAAACATGACGATAAACGGGGATAACAGGCTCTGGAACTGAGCGACCATGATCATGTAGATGAACGCGATCGCCAACAGAATCATCTGGATCATCGTGACCATCGTTTCCATAATCGTCTCATTTTCACCGCTGAATTCCAAGCTCACCGACTCCGGCAGTCCGCTGGTATCCAGCTGCTTCTGTACTTCCCGGCTGACGATTGTTACGTTGTAGCCCTCCTTGATCGTGCCGCTGACGTTGACGAAGCGGCGGGAGTTCTCGCGGTAAATGCTGTTCATGCCGGTGCCGTTTTCGATATCGGCAATCCGCCACAGCTCGACTTCCTTTTCTTCCTGATTTTCGGTTCCCTTCAGCTTCATGTCCTGCAGGTTATCCAGCTGGGTTAAGGAAGCGGCGTCCTGGACGATGACGACGGGATAGTCCTTGTCCTGAATTGCCAGGGTCGTGCTGGTCGTTTCTTCTTTGATACTGGAAGCGACGCTCTGATAAACCTGCGCTACGGTCAGGCCGTATTTCATCGCTTCGTTTTTATCGACGATGACGCGGACTTCCTTGACCGGATCCTGCTGGCCGTCGTCCACAACGTCGATGCCGTCGATCTGCTTCAGCTGATTGCCGATCTGGATTGCGGCCTCCTGCAGCTCGTCCAGATCATCGCCATACAGCGTCATCGCGACGCCGCTGCCGCCCAGCACGCTCAAATCCATATTGCTTGTGGAAACTGCCGCGTCAACAGGCAGATCTGCCAGAACCTGCGGAATTTCCGCTTCCATTTTTTTCGTGTTGGCTTTCTCTTCCGTGATGATATAGAAAGTCGTGGAGGTCTTGCCGCCTCCGCCCATCATCGTGGACAAGCCGCTGCCTCCGCTGGTAACACCGACGGTCTCGACGCCTTCCACCTGCATCATCCGTTCCATGACCTGATCGTACATCGCGAAGCATTCCTGATCGGAAGCGTCTTCATTCTGCATCGTTACGCTGACCGACATCTGGCCGGAATCCATCGTCGGAATCAGCGTCATCCCCATATTCATCACGCCGATCGTACTGAAAATCAACAACGCGATGACACCGCCCATGACGATCAGCTTGTGACCCAGCGACCATTTCAACAGCCCGGTATACCCGCTGACCAGCTTCTCAAAGAAGCCGTGCTTCTTTTCATTCTGCTTTTTCAGCATCTTGCTGGCAAGCATCGGCACCAAAGTTAAGGCGACGATCAGTGAGGCGAGCAGCGAGTAAGCGATCGTCAGCCCCATATCGACGAACAGCTGACGGGCCAGACCGGTCGCAAACACAATCGGCAAGAAGACGCAGACCGTCGTCAGCGTCGAAGCGATGATCGCTCCGGCAACCTGTTTGGCGCCTTCAATCGCCGCGTCGATCAAGCCGACGCCCTCGTTGCGCATCCGGTAGATGTTTTCAATAACAACAACGGAGTTGTCGACAAGCATCCCGACGCCTAACGCCAGGCCGGACAGCGAGATGATGTTCAACGTCACGCCGCTGAAATACATCAGCACCATCGCGAACATCAGCGAGATCGGAATGCTGAGGGCGATGATCACCGTCGGCTTGAGATCGCGCAGGAATAAGATCAAAACGATAATCGCCAGAATGGCGCCGTACAGGAAATTCTCCAGAACGGAATTGACGATCATGTCGATATAGACCCCCTGATCCATCAGGGTTGAAAAATGCAGACCTTCATATTGCGTGCCCAGCTTGTCAAAGGTTTTATGCAGGGCTTTGCAGACGTCAGCGGTCGAGGCGGTCGAGCTTTTCTGGAAGGAAAGCATGATGCCCGGATTGCCGTTGACGCGGGTATATAATTCTTCGCTGTTATCAACGATCTGGACGCTGGCCAGATCCTTCAGCCGGACTTCTTCCAGCCCGTCGATATCCATTGACATAAGAAGCAGATTTTCCACTTCTTCCAGAGAAGCGAACTGATCCCCGACCTTGATCAGCAGCGAATCGTCATTGGAGGCGATATAGCCGGCCGGCATCGAGAAGTTTTCCGCCGTCAGCATCGTCGAGATCATGCTCGGCGAAAGGGCTTCGGAAATATTCGCTTTTTTCAGCGCTTCATCACGCGCGTCGGCAATCTGTTTCAAGCCGTCCTCAATCTGCGTCTTGGCGGATTCCAGCGTCGTCTTGGTCGTGGAGATCGTCATTTCGCCCTTGGTGATCTCACCGGCCGCGGTCAGTTTGCCGGATTCCAGCTTGGATTGCAGGCTGTTGAGGTCGGAAACGTCGATCCCGGCCTGAGTTAACATACTGCTGGCCGCCTGCTTCACGCCCTCGGCCGTCGCGATTTCGATTTCAACATTGCTTAACTTGACCTTCGCATCGTCGTACTTTCCTACCATCTCTTTCATGGCGTCTAAATTGGACGAAAGCGCATTTAAAGGGGTTAAAATTTGATCTATAGTTGCTACAGCGTTTGACAAAGCGGCTTTAACCTCTCCATAATTTGTTATTTTAGTCAAATTAACTTTAAATTGGCTTAAAATGAAAGTTATTTCCTCAGGTAATGGCTGATCAGCTAACGAAGTATCATCTGATATTTCATTAATAAGAATTTGATAGTTTGCAAGTGCATCTTTACTTTGTGTCAACATAGCAATTTTTGCAGGCAAACTTTCTAGATATTCTATTAATTCCTCATTTGTAGCATCTGGATTATCCGGAACCTGTGTTCTTAACTGATCCACACCGCTGACGATCTGTTCAAAGGCCGCCTTCTCCGCTTTCAGCTGGATGATCTGCGAATCCATCGCGATCAGGTTCGTCGCCGCCTGTTGCAGCTGGACGGAAGACTGCGCCAGTTTGTCATAAGTTTCATTTTTCGTATTGGACAATTCTGATTCCCCATCGGCGATTTTCTGCAGACCGTCGTTGACCTCCTGCAGCTTTTCCCGCAGCTCCCGCTCCGACTTGGCCAGCTCGGAATCAACGCTGTCCAGCACCTTGTTGTTGATCTGGTCGATCTTGTCATGATTGAGCACGATCTGCACAGTTTCTTCCAACAGCCCGGTCGGATCGACAGATGCGACACCCTTGGTCTTTTCCAGCTCCGGCACGACCTTCTCATTGACAAAGTCGCTCAATCCCTGCAGGTCATGACCATCATAATCTGCCGTTGCCATCATGATCGGCATCATGTTCGGGTTAATCGCCATCAGCGTCGGACTGGAAATCGTTTCATCCAGATAGCCCTTCACCAGATCGATCTTGGCGTTCAGATCGAGCATCGCCGTGTCCATGTTGGTATCATCGGCAAACTCCAGAATAATTAACGATAAATTGTCCGAAGAAATCGAACTCATATTCGACAGGTTTTCTGTCGTGCTGACGGCGGATTCCAAAATCCGGGTCAGACTGGTTTCTACTTTTTCGGCGCTGGCCCCCGGATACGTCGAATAGATAACGACATAGGGCGGCTCCATTTCGGGCAAGAGGTCAGTTGTTGAATTCATAAATGAAATCACGCCCAATAACAGGCACATAACCACGCCCACAATTACAGTATAGGGTTTTTTAACACTAAACTTAGAAAACATAGGCCTCTCCTTTTATCCGACCGACTGGTCGGTCACTTCGCTATTGTATTCCTTTCCGCTTAAAAATACAATCAACAAACAGGAGAAATTATCGTTTTCCAAGCTTTCCAACCGGTCTTTCTTACACAATGACCTTTGCTTCTGATCGTAACGAACAGAAACAAATTTATCCAGAAGTCGGATCGATACAATTTTCCGTTTTCTCTTCCATTCCGCTCAAACTGCGCAGTAAAAAAGGATTCAGGCACATCTTGCGAACAGGAAAATCCATTTCGAATGCGGCCTGATTTGCCAAGCTGGAAAATGGTTTTCAATGATCTCCGCTTATTTCAAAGAAAGTCTTGATCAGATTTGCGTCTTTTCATTATTGAAGCCTCAGTAAGTACGCATGCCTGCACTGCACGTTTACATTCTTCATCAAGGTATTCGCAGGTAAAGAAATATCATTTTCCGATCTTTTAACGAGGCGGCGATACCTTCTGTAAAGCAGTCCATGAACCTGAAGTCCGTTGTCCTTATTCCTTACATGCCAGAATATCCAATTTCTCATCACAAGAAAAAGAAGCGTCGATTTCTTACTCAGTTCAGGGCAGACATGGAATTTCCATACAAAAAAGCAGGCAGAATAATATGTTATCTAACGCTTCATCCTGCCTGCCTATTTGATCGTTGTCCAAATTCGAGTAAGAACCGCGCTTCCCTCTGCGCTTCTTTTCTGGTTTCTGACTTCAAGTTTTCCTTGCCGCTCAAAACTCTGGGAATTGATTTAAATGCTTAACTGTCTCAGGCTTCGACCGGATTGTCGTCCTCGGTATTCGCCTCCAGCAGCTGTGCCGATTGGGTCGGATCCAGCTTATCGACTGCCTTCAGTTTACGCTGAATCATCCGCGTGCGCGTGCCGACAAGCTTGTCAAGTTCATTATTCGCCTGATTCAGCCGCTGCTGGGTCATCGCCAGCACATCGTGGAACTTGTCGAATTCGGTTTTTACCGCGCCCAGAATTGTCCAGACCTCGCTGCTGCGCTTCTGGATTGCCAGCGTCCTGAAGCCCATCTGTAAGCTGTTGAGCAGCGCCGCCATCGTGCTGGGTCCGGCGATGTTGATGCGGTAATCCCGCTGCAGCGTTTCGACCAGTCCGCGTTTAACGACTTCGGCATACAAGCCCTCAAAGGGCAGAAACAGGATTGCGAAATCGGTCGTGTAGGGAGGCTCGATATATTTATCGTGAATGTCCTTGGCGAACGAACGGATCCGCTGCGACAGTACGTTGACCGCCTGCGTCACCGCTTCCTGATTGCCTGAATCATAGGCGTCCTGCAGATTGGCGTAAGCGTCCGCCGGAAATTTGGAGTCGATCGGCAGCCAGACCGGCTGATCGTCATCGCCCGGCAGTCTGATCGCAAACTCGACGACGTTTTTGCTTCCCGGCACCGTTGCAACGTTGGTGGCATATTGTTCCGGCGACAGAATTTCTTCGAGGATCGCGCCCAGCTGGATTTCCCCGACGATGCCGCGGGCCTTGACATTGGACAGCACTTTTTTCAGATCACCGACGCCGACCGCCAGCGTCTGCATTTCTCCCAGCCCCTTATAGACCTGTTCCAGACGGTCGTTCACCAACTGGAAGGACTGCGTCATTTTGTCTTCCAGCGTCTTCTGCAGTTTTTCATCAACGGTCTGGCGCATTTCATCCAGCCGGCGGTTGTTGTCCTGCTGGATCGCAGTAAGCTGCTTTTCTATCGTCTGGCGCATGTTTTCCAGTTTTTGTTCGTTGCCGGTTTCAAAGGTTTTCAAACGGTTTTCCAACACGCTGAACTGGTTGGCCATCGCGGTGTTGAGCGTATTCTGCTTCTCTGAGAGCGACTGGCTGATCTCGGAGAACTTCCGGCTTTGCAGCTCGGAAATCTGCTGCTGATTGGAGCTTAGCAGCGCGCTTAAAGATTGCAGCATTTCACGCTGGGCCGCCTGCTGCTGCAAAACACTGTGATTCATCGCGTCCAGCTTCTGACTTTCCGCCTGAAAAGCAGTCTGCTGATTGGCGCTCAGCATTTCACCGACCAGCCGCACGGCGTTCTGCGCGCCATCGACGATTTCCTGCCGGCTCTGCCGGTCCTGTTCCGTCAGCGTTGTCTGCAGCACAGTCAGTTTCTTATCGAAATCCTGCGCTTCAAGCTTTGCCAGTCGGCGGTTGAGGGCGGTCAGCTGAATCCCGCAGAATAACGCCAATCCGGCGGCGATGGCTGCCAGAATGAATATCCCTGTTTCCATGTTTGTTTCCCCCGCTTTCTCATGCAAACTGCCGGACTTCGCCGGCAGCTTTCTGATCTTAATTATACACAAAACGCAGTTTGAAAACCACTGCGGTGGCGGAACTTTAATCTTTCACCACAATTAAAATTCCGGTTTCAGCCCGCTGTTACGCAGGCTGAAGTTAAACTTTTTCCTTAAATTTCTTTATTTTTGGCAATGCTGATTCATCCAGTCGGTGATCTCGCGCAGCCGCTTGAAGCGGTGCATCGGCTTGCCGCTGCGGGAAAGTTCATGATTTTCGCCTTTAAACAGACAGGCGCGAGCCTCGACGTTCAGCACTTTTAACGCCGTGAACATTTCCATCGCCTGTGACACGGCGCAGGTATAGTCCTCGAAAGAATGAATAAACAACGTCGGGGTACGGCAGAAATCCGCGTATTTCAGCGGCGAATGATCCCACATCTTTTCCATGTGATCCCATGGCTTGCCGCCCTGGTGCAGATCGTCGTCATAGCTGATCCCGGAAGTACCAAAATCGCTGATCCAATCGGCGATACTGCGCTGGCTGGCCGCCGCCGCAAAGCGATGGGTATGCGTGATGATCCAGTTGGTCATATAGCCGCCATAGCTGCCGCCGGTCACGCCTAAGCGCAGCGGGTCAATCTGCGGATTCTGCGCCAGAATATGATCAGTGAATTCCATGATGTCTTCATAGTCGATCGTACCGTATTTCAGCCGCAGATCGGCAAAGGCATCGCCATAGCCATCCGAGCCGCGGTGGTTGCAGAAGAACACATAATACCCTGCGCTCGCCCAGACCTGCATTTCATGAATCAGCAGTTCGCCATAGGTCGTACGCGGCCCGCCATGGATGTCAAGAATCGCCGGATAGGTCTGATCCGGCTGCCAGCCGACCGGCTTGATCAGCCACCCGTCTATCGTCTGCCCCGCGGCGTTGACAAAGCCCGCGTATTCAACCGGCTGAACGGCCTTATCCTTGAGACACTGTTCGCTGATCTGTGTGCGGCCGGTGACCGCACCTGTCATGTCGGCCGTATAGACTTCCTGCAGCCGGCCGGGTTCCATCGCGCAGAACACAAAACCGGATTTCGTGATGTCAAAGCCGCTGACAGCGCCGTTGAACTCGACCGCTTTTTCCACCCGGTCCTCGTGCAGCCGCATCAGTTCCGTACGATAGCCGATCGTCGATGTAAAATAGAGCACGCCGTTGTTCAACATGAATGTTTTGCCTGATCCGTAACGAACGTCGCTGTTGACGCAGCCGCCGATGGAATATTCGTAATCCAGCACTTTGCGGACTGCTCCGCTCGTTAAATCGCAGCGGTAGAAATCGCAGCTGGTTCCGTTGCCATAAGCCTGCATGTCCGTCGCCATGAACATCAGTTCATCGTTTTCCGCAGCGATCGCGCCAATCCGCAGCTGTCCCTGCGGCACAAGCGTGCGCGAAGTCTGCTTTTCCAGATCGTAACAGACCAGTTCGGATGTTTTCGGCTGGACGTCGCGCCAGTTTTTCCCGGTATAGATCACCTGATGACCGTTGACGATCACCCTTGCGCAATCATAGCCCTGCGGCGTAATCCGCAGGTGCCGGCCTGTGCATTTATTCCAGATCAGACAGCCGCAGCGGTCTGAGTCGATGAATCCGGCGCCGTTGGCGACAAACGGGACTTCGTGCAGAATCACATAGTCCTGCGCGTCGTCGAGTTCTTCCTTTGCCGTGGTTTTGGGATCCAGGGCATGCAGATTTTCCTGAATTTTTAAAACGACCCAATCGCTGTCCGCTACCGGCGTCATCTGCACCACGGCATAAGGGACTTCAAAGGCTTTCTGAGCCTCGCCCTGATTCAGCGTCAAGCGGTAATAAACAGTTTTCTGTTCATTGGGTTCCGGTTTGTCCTGCGGCTTGCGCTCCGCCGCAAACAGGATTGTTTCTTCATCCTCAAAACAGAATGACGAAACCTGACCGTCGCTGATCAGCGGCTTCAGCTGCATCGTTTGCGGATCGACTTCCATCAAGTTGGTACGGTAGCTGTTTTCCGCCTTGTCCATCTGAGTTTGCAGGCACAGGACATGCGCTCCGGAAGCAGCCAGACTGTGCACGAAACGATAGTCTGTTAAGTCTTGAATTTGTATTTTTTCCATGTTGTTTCCCACCTCACTATGAATTGGTTACAGGATACCGCACTTTCCGTTCCCCGGCAAGTCCTTTCCGATTTTTTGCCGCCATGCCCCAAGCACTGTGCGGAATTCGTTTTCATCCAGACGCGCGGAAGGCCGGGCGACGACTCGGGCGGCCATTGCGTTAGCCAGATCCACCGAAACTGCCAACGGCCATCCTTGTTTCAATCCCGCTAACACGGTTCCTGCATGACAATCGCCGGCGCCGATCGTGTCCACAACTTCACTCTTGACCCCCGGAAGCGCTTGATAATTGCCATCCGCTGAGCAGCATACCGCGCCCAGTTCACCCCGGGTGATGATCACGGCGCTGCCGAAGCGGCCGCGCAGCGTTCTCGCTGCCGCTTCAACTGACTGGTTCCCGCTTAACCAGCAGGCTTCCGCTTCGTTAAGATGCAGGATCGGCCGGCATGCTTCGATCGCCTGCCAGCGCGAAGAGTCCAAATGCATGAGCCGGGCTCCTGGCGCAAAGAAAACCTGCGGTCCGGGATGCTCACGCAGCCATTTCAGCATTGCCAGCCCGGTCGGTTCCTCCAGTTCAATCCCGCAGACATACACGTAATCCAGCTGCGCCGAATCCAGATCTGCCAGCCATTCTTCGCAGAAGCCATATTCCGCGCCGTGCGTGGACAAAAATGTGCGCTCGCCGCTGTCTTCCACCAGACACAGGCAGCAGCCGTTATCCCATCCCTTCACCACGATCGCCGGCGACAGTCCCTCCTCGCTTAAAAGCTTCCCGGTTATCTGGCCGAAAATACCGTCGCCGGTGGGCGAACAGTGAAACAGCGGCAGCCGGAACAGCCGCAGCATCCGCGCTGCGTTGTACGCACAGCCGCCCAGCGCCATCGTCATGGAGCGCGTATTGATATCCTCCTGGGTTACCGGCAGATGCGGTACCCGGACGATCATGTCGATCACGGTTGATCCCAGTATCAGTGTTGTTTTCATTTCCCTGTCCCCTTATTTTTTTCCGTTGGTTTTATCATACCACGCCGATCCGCAAAACGAACGGCAACCTCACAGAATTAAAAGAAGAAGTGAAAAACAGGTCCGAGACAGCGAAATAAAACGATATATGGAAACGCATCAGTAAAAGACGCAGCTGTTTTTCCCCTGGCGCTTGGCCTGATACATCGCCGCGTCGGCTTTCAGGAATAATTGCCGGTACGTCGTTCCCTGCGCGGGAAAGAAGGCGCAGCCAATACTGCAGGAAATTTTCGGCAGCGCAGCCGGCGCCTGACGCAGATGCTGCAGCTGCTGGCGAATGTGATCCAGACGCGCGCCGACCTGATCGCGTGTGCCTGCTTCCTGCAGTAAAACGACGAATTCATCGCCGCCGATCCGTCCGACCAAATCCTCCGGCGCAAACAGAGCGCGGATCTCGGCCGCCGTCCGCCGCAGCGTTTCATCGCCGCAGTCATGCCCATATGCATCGTTGATCTGCTTGAAATTGTCGATATCCATCACCGCCAGCGTCATGCTTTTTCCCACCGGAGCCTGCCGCAGCGCTTCCTCAATCAGCTGCTGAATCTTAAATCGGTTATATAATCCGGTCAGACAGTCCTGATGGGCCAGATGGCGCAGCCATTGGAGCTCGCGCCGCTGCTGATCCATATCGCTTAACAAGCCCAGAACTCTGACCGGCTCACCTTGCGCATCCTTTTCCAACGTCAGCTCCAGCCGATACCAGCGAATGCCTTCCTTTCCGCATTCCAGACTGAGATCCACAGTCGGAACCAGATTCCCCCGCTGCAGCTGGCTGCGGATTTCCGCAATCTGAGCGGCGGAGGGAGAACGTCGATGGCTGTCAGGCAGATCCTGAACCTGTCCCACAAGCGAAGGCTGGAAATGAAAATGCGCAAACCAGTTTTCTGACACCTGCAGCGTATCCTGACGGATATCCCACTCCAGCCAGAATTTCCGCGTTTGCATCAGGAGTTGTTCCAGAGGGGCGGACCGGCTCTTTTCCAGACTACGATTTTTATTCACTGCCGGTTCTTCAACCAGCGTCAGATGGACAAGCTGATCCAGAAGTACGTCGATCACAAGCAGATACCGCAGTGTTTTTTCTTCGCAGAGAACCTGTCCCTGCTGCAGCATCAGCTGCCCGGAAAGCATCTGGACCCTCGGATTGCCGCGGACGGTAACCGGCGGTTGTTCCCGCAGCCACCTCGCGGCCACTTCCCGGCCATAAATTTCAAGATCACCGCTCAGGATAGCTACTTCCGGCCGCAGCCGATGGTGAAGCTCCGTCAGCTTTCCCATTTTGATCAGCTGCATTAATTCTTCTAAAAAACAAGCGTTTCCCTTCATCAAAATTCCACCTCGTATCAGATTTATTGTAGTGGCTGATTGCGACGAAGATTGTCGAATTCTGCTGCGCGCGGACCGCTGAGCGCATTGCGGCCCTTTTTCAAATGGAGGACGAATAGCTTCAAAAGCCGGACTTCCTGCATTCATACGGTTATTCTTTAAATTTAACCCTTTTTTGAGCCCTTGTCAGGAATCTGTAATAAATTGTTAAGCTGCACTTCATTTCCCTGACCAACGGATATGATATAGTAAGATCAAGAATAAAAGAGCGTCTGGCGCTTATGCTGAAAATAAAAGGAGGGATTCCCCAATGCCAAAAAAACTGACTGCACTCTACAAGTTAGCCGCTATTCTGATCGTGATCGCCTCTGTTTTCTATTTTTCATCCGGAGCGCTGAATCAAACGCCGAATTTAAACGCTCCGAACATGCCGCTGTCGCAGATTTTAATTCCTGACTGATCTCTGATTCTCTGAAAACGCCAAAGTGGAACGTCCTCCCTGCTTTCTGATCTGCGGCGTTTTTTTTGTGATTTCCGCTTTTTACATGAATAAAGAGAATGATCCCGGTTTGTATGAATTTATTCCGCCGCTTTCGGTTCGAGGATCAGCCGGCGGTTAGGATAATCCAGGCGCCAACCGCGGCCTGCCAGCACATCCGCGCCCAACAAGCCGGCGACAGCCTCCCCCTGTACGGGATATAATGGGCGGTTGATCACCGCTATGCCGTCAAGGATGATTTTTGCATTGCCGATCCGCAGAGAAAGCGCCGGCAGCCGGCGCGCGGGAACCTGCGTTGAACCGTCGACGCCTGTCAGCGTTTCAAATTCCAGCGGCAGCGAATCGGGCAATCCTTGATCGAGCAGGGGGCCGCCTGTAGTATCGGTATTGCCGCTGTCAAATCCCCAGCGCATGAGCTGCCCTTCTGTTTCCGCCTGCACCATGGGCATATTATCCCAGCCGATCAACTCCTGCTCAGCACTTGGATCCGCAACCGAAGGCCTCACTGACAACCGCTGACGTTTCTCATCCCATTGCCAGCAACATAATTGAAGGACGTCCCACCCCAGCAGTCCGTCGATTTTTACGCTCTGTCCGGCCGCCAGCTCCAAGTCGAAAGCCTCATCCCTCAGCACCATCCAGGTCTGATCCATTACCAGAAGCGGCCCGATCTGTACGGTCTCCGCCCGCCATTTTTCTGCCTGAATCCGCCCCAATCCGCTGCCCCCGCCAACGACTTGTTCATGCAGCGACCGCAGATTGGCCGCCTCGGCGATGGATCTGCGCACAGCGCTGCAGGAGGCGCCGGTATCAAACAGAACCACTGCGGGATAACCCTGAATCAGAATCGGAATCGGAAGTACGTTGGGTAAGCCCCGATCAATCCGGGTCAGCACCGGACCTGCATCCTGCCATATCAGTTTCATCATTTCACCTGCTTTCTGCTTTCTGCTTTCTGCTTTCTGCTTTCTGCTTTCTGCTTTCTGCTTTCTGCTTTCTGCTTTCTGCTTTCAGTATACCAAAAAGAAAAAGCAGCGGCTACTTTTCGGTCAGAATTATAAAGTTTTTGATTATGTTCGTTGATCTGACAAAAAAGAATTGACTTGGAGTGAACTTCAGGCGTTACAATAAAGCCACGGGGAAACGAACTACCCCGTCTGCAAAGTAAGGGAGGCACATCCAATGGAAAAATCTAAGGTCTATTTTACCAAAATCATCACTCCGGAGAAAATGATCGAAATGGAAGAAATTCTCGGCCGGCAGCTTAAAGGCAAGGTCGCGGTGAAGCTGCACAGCGGCGAAGTCGGCAACCAGAACTTTCTGCGTCCGGAATTCATGAAACCGGTGATCGACAAAGTAAACGGCACGGTCGTGGAATGCAACACCGCTTATGAAGGACAGCGCAATACGACGGAAGCCCACTGGCACACGATGGAAAAGCACGGCTGGTCCAAACTGTTTTCCGTCGATATTCTCGACGAAGACGGCGATTTGGAACTGCCGGTGAATGGCGGAAAGGTAATCCAGAAAAACTTTGTCGGCGATCATCTGAAAAATTACGATTCCATGCTGGTGCTGACGCATTTTAAGGGCCATCCGATGGGCGGTTACGGCGGAGCGCTGAAAAATATTTCGATTGGCCTGGCGTCCAGTTATGGTAAAGCTTACATCCATGGGGCTGGCGTCGCGGAAAACATCTGGACCGCGGATCATGATCAGTTCCTGGAATCCATGGCCGACGCCGCAAAGTCAATTTTGGATTATGAAAAAGAAAACATTGCATTTATCAACGTGATGTGCAACATGTCGGTCGACTGCGACTGCTGCGCAAAAGCGGAGGATCCGAAGGTCAGAGATATCGGTATTCTGTCCTCACTCGATCCGGTTGCACTGGATCAGGCATGCCTCGATCTTGTTTATCAGTGCGAGGATCCGGGAAAGAAGGATTTAATTGAAAGAATTGAATCCCGCCATGGAATTCATACCATCGAAGCGGCGGCCGCGTTGGGGATTGGTTCGCGTGAATACGAACTGATCGACGTCGATCATCTACAAAAATAAACCCTTGAAAGCTTAAACCTGAAAAGAGGAACTCCGGGATTAGAAAGCGCATGTTTCGTCTGGCGCCCTGCCTGGAAATTCCTCTTTTTTGATTAGGCGTGCTGTTCGTCCATCAGCTGATTCCATCGCAGAACGGAATTGACGGACGTTTCCAGCCAGTAAAGAAAACGGGTGCCCGGCAGACGCGGTTCGCGCTTTTGCATCGCCTGGACAAGCGGCGCGCCATCTGCCGCATTGTGCCACAGATCGACAAAGATTGTATCGGCCTCGCCGGGTTTCAGACGATCCACCACAGCGAAAGCGTCGTCATGGATGATTGTTAATTTTTCAGGATTCTCCCATTGGGGCAGGATCCAGCGGGTAAACCAGGCGATCACCGCCGCTTCCTTCTCAACCACAACAATTTGTTCAACGTCTGCTTTGCGTGAAAGGTGATAAGCGAAATAACCTAAGCCCAGTCCGCAAACCACCACTTTCCCGCTGGCTTGTTTCAGCAGCGGCCGCATCGTGTTGATCTCGCTGGGAATCACGCTCATCCATTCAACGCCATTCTCATAAACACAGGGATAACGGTATTCCGTATCGAAATAGCCCAACTGCGGACATTCCGCCCCGGTTTCATCCACGCGGTAATCGTCATAGATCAAAATTTCAAACGGCTGATAGCATTCCCAGCGCACCGTCCAGGCGCCTTGCGTGCTGTCCGGGAAATGAATGTTGCGCAAATAGGCGTCAGCTTCATAGTCAGCCGCGGACAAGTGCCGGAATCCCGGCTTGAAATATTGTTCGGCCAGCATGCGGTGCTGGGGATTTTCGTCAAGATCCAGCCCTGCGATAATACAAAAGAGAGTATAGACGGCGTCTGTCTGCGAGAGTCCGCAGCCAGAGCACAGGGACTCCACCATTCTCCGCTCAATGGCGCAGGGATTTTCCTGCAGATAATCGGCAACGAGTTGGGTCATCGCGGAATTGAGTTCCATCCGCTTAACTTGTTGATCTGTCATTGTGTTTCCTCCTGCATTATCATCCGCCTGTTTCAGTCCAGCACAGTCCGTTGCTTCTGCCGTTTTTAATAAAAGGGAGAGAGCCAGCTGCATTTTGGTTCTGCTTTCTGCTTTCGAATCTCAACACTGTTATCAGTTTCTTGACCTGAGATGTAATTCACTTTAGCTAAGATTGCAGCAACGTACAGCGATCAGCCGGGATCGCCGGGCTCATTCGGAATCCTTCCGCGCTTTGTCTGCCGTTCATTTCGCTTTGTCCCCGATAACAAAAAAACCTGTCCAGCGACAGGATTTTTAGTAAGTGGTGGTTCCAGCCGGGATTGAACCGGCGACACATGGATTTTCAGTCCATTGCTCTACCAACTGAGCTACAGAACCATTGGTTGCGGGGGAAGGATTTGAACCAACGACCTCCGGGTTATGAGCCCGACGAGCTACCAGACTGCTCTACCCCGCGATAACTAAGTATGAAATTTTCAATGGCGGAGGAACTGGGATTCGAACCCAGGCGCCGGTTTCCCGACCTACCGGTTTTCAAGACCGGACCCTTCAACCACTTGGGTATTCCTCCAGAATGACTTGGTGGACCCTGTAGGACTCGAACCTACGACCAGCCGGTTATGAGCCGGCAGCTCTGACCAACTGAGCTAAGGGTCCGCAGATCCTAAACAATCAAATGGTAGCGAGGGTGGGACTCGAACCCACGACCTTCCGGGTATGAACCGAACGCTCTAGCCAACTAAGCTACCTCGCCATAAATTTAAATCATGGTCGGGATGACAGGATTCGAACCTGCGACCCCTTGATCCCAAATCAAGTGCACTACCAAGCTGTGCTACATCCCGAAATATAAGTTCCCAATGGGAACTGTTTTTTTTAATAAAATGGCGCGCCCAGTAGGAATCGAACCCGCAACCTTTTGATCCGTAGTCAAACGCTCTATCCAGTTGAGCTATGGGCGCGTATCTTGCTGTTCTTATCAACAACACTTTGTTATTATAACAGAGTTCGTGTTGATTTGCAACAACTTTTTTTATTTTTTCACAGCTTGATTTTTAGGATTGGTGGGGATGACGGGACTCGAACCCGTACGATGTTTCCATCACCGGATTTTAAGTCCGATGCGTCTACCGATTCCGCCACATCCCCAATTTTATGGAGGTACCTGCCAGATTTGAACTGGCGATCACAGAGTTGCAGTCTATTGCCTTACCACTTGGCTAAGGTACCATTTCGCTGTGCTTTATTATTATATATGAACTCCTATCAAAATGCAAGGCTAAAATGAAACGATTTTCGGCGTTTTTCAAAACGGAAAAGGCGCCGATTGCGACGCCTTTTTTCATACGCTCAGTCCACAAAGACTCAGCTTTTTAACTGTTTTTAACTTTGATCCACAGATCTGCCAGTTTCTTTTTTAAAACCTCATTGTGCTTGAATACTTCATCCTTCGGATAACCAACGCGCGGCAGATACGCCGGATTCCCATCATATTCTCCACCCGCGGCGCTCATTTCTTCCAGCACATTCTTGTTGCTGGAAGCATAGCCGACCGTGCTGGAGTTGTCATAGGAAGCATCGTCAGACAAAATGTAATTGATGAATTCATTGGCCAGCTTCGGACATTTCGCATTCGCCGGGATGACCATTGCGTCGCTCCACAGGTTCGTGCCTTCCTCCGGCAGCCAGTAAGCCATGTCCTCATTTTCAGACAGAATATAAGCCGCGTCGCCGCTGTAAACGACGGCGATATCCTTCTCGCCGGTGACCATGCCGTCGATAACTTCGTCCGTCACATAAGAAGGATCGACCTTCTTATCCATGTCCAGCAGCCATTCATACGCCGCCTGAATCTCATCTTCACTTTCCGTGTTCATCGAATACCCCAGCGCCTTAAACGCCATCATGAACGAATCCCGCTCGGAGTCGTAGACAAACACATGTCCCTTGTATTTCTCGTTGCGCAGCACGTCGAAGCCCTGCGATTCCACATCTGCCGGATCGACGTTGTTCTTGTTGTAGACAATGCCGACCATGCCCCAGAAATACGGCGCAGAATAGGTGTTATCCGGATCGTAGGACAAACCCTTGACGCCGTCGGCCAGGTTCGCCAGATTCGGAATCATCGACTTATCCAGCGGCTGAAGCATATTTTCGTCGATCATCCGCTCGATCATGTAATCGGAAGGCACCAGCACGTCATACTGACTGCCGCCCAGCAGCTTCGTATACATTTCCTCGTTGGAGGCAAACATGGAGTAATTGATTTTAACATTGTACTGTCTTTCAAAGTTGGACAGGACGTTTTCCCCGACATATTCGCCCCAGTTGTAGACGTTCAGCGTGCTGCAGCCGTAGACCTCCTGCGGATCAATGTCGCTCTTGCCGCCACCCCCGCAGCCGCCAAGCGCAACGACCATCAGGCCGCACAAACCCAGTTTAACCCAGTTTTTCATTTTTCTTCAATTTCCTTTCTTTCATCAGCGGAACGACGTTGACCAGAATCAGAACGACGGTGATCATCACCACAATGATCGTGGACAGCGCGTTGATGCTCGGATTGATCCGCTTGTACATCGAATAAACGTAAATCGAGATGTTGTTGATGCCCGGACCGGTTGTAAAGAATGAGATGACGAAGTCGTCAAACGACATCGTGAAGGCGATCAAAGCACCGGAAACGATGCCAGGCATGATCTCCGGAACGATGACCTTCGTCAGGGCCTGCCATGGGGTCGCGCCCAGATCCAGCGCGGCTTCCGGCAGGTTGGGATCCATCTGGCGGAGCTTGGGCATGATGCTGAGCATGACGTAGGGAATACAGAATGCGATATGCGCCAACAACAGCGTCATGAAGCCGGTTTTAATATTTAACGAAGTAAACAGAAGCATCAAGCCGATCGCCGTGACGATTTCCGGGTTCATCATCGGCAGATTGTTGATCTGCAGCGTGAGTTCCTTGACGATCCGCCTGGATTTGGACAGACCGATCGCCGCGATCGTGCCGACGATCGTGGAAACCACCGTTGCGATGACCGCGATGACCACAGTGTAATAGATCGACTCCATAATCGTGCGGTTGGCGAACATCTTTTCATACCACTGCAGTGAGAAACCGGTGAATTTGCTTAACGACTTACTGTCGTTGAAGGAGAAGACGATGACATAGAGAATCGGCAGATAGAAGAATGCGAGAACCAGTAACAGATAAAACCGGGAAAACAAGGATTTCAGTTTTTTCATGCGCGGGTTTCCCCCTTATTCTCATAGTCGACCTTCTTGGTGATAAACATCGAGATCATGATGATCACCGCCATGATCAGCGAAATCGCCGAGCCGAAGTTCCAATCGCCGGTGGAAATAAAGTAATTTTCGATCAGGTTGCCGACCAAAACGTAATCACCGCCGCCCAGAAGCTTCGGAATGAAGAAGCTCGATACCGCCGGCAGAAAGACGAGCGTAATGCCGGAAATGACGCCCGGCATTGACAGCGGCAGCGTGACGCGCAGGAAGGTCTGCACCTTGTTGGCGCCCAAATCCTCCGCCGCGGTTAACAGGCTTTGATCCATTTTAGTCAGCGACGTATAGATCTGTAAAATCATAAAGGGAATAAAGTTATAAACCATGCCGACAAACACCTTGAATTCGCTGCTGACCGGAAAGTTCAGAAGGATGCCGCGCCAGGCGTAGGTTCTGACAAGCATGTTGATCCACATCGGCAGCGTGATCAGCAGAACCATGATCGCTTTGCGGTTGCCGTCGAGCTTGGCGATGAAATACGCCGCCGGATAGCCTAACAGCACGCAGATGACCGTCGTGATCAGCGCGATCTTTAACGACCGCCACAGCACGTTGGGAAAAATACTGTCGGAGAAAAAGCGGGCGAAGTTATCGAGCGTAAACTGCAGCGTCAGTACGGAGTTGCCCTGCTTGGTGAACGCGTACAGCACGATCAGAAGCATCGGCGCCAGAATCATGATTGCGATCCAGATCAGATAGGGATACAGCATGCGCGCAAACGATTTCATAGCGGCTTACACTCCCATCTTGGACATGACGTGAATGTCCTCCGGCGCGAATTTGAGATCGACTTTCTTGCCTTCCTCCTGGAAATCCGTGGTGTGGATCTTGAAGATACGGCCTTTGGTCGCAAAGGTGATGTCGAAGTCGCCTTCCGTGATCGTTTCCGGATCGAAGTCATATTTCACTTCGCTGATCTCGATCGGACTGTCGTCCTCCAGATCCCAGGCTTCGGCGCTGGCCCACATTTTCAAATCGGTGTTCAGCGCGACGCTCTCTTTGATTTCATCCGGTGTTTTATAGAAGTCAAAGGCGGTAATGCCGATGTTATGCTTGTTGTCCTCGACATACTTCGGCTCGACGACGCTGATTTTAATCGTGATCGAGGTGCCCTTGGAGGTGCCGAAGGTTGCCGGATAGGTGCCGGGCTGCGGCTTGATGTCATAATCGACGGTGGACAGAGAAATAAATTCATCTTCCTCATCCCAGGCCTGCGCGTTGGCGCGGGCGATGACGTCGGCGTCGGTCATCTCCGCGACGTCCTCCAGGTCCATCGTGAAGTCGTTGGCAGAAATTTTTTCATGCGCTTCCGGATTCACTTTATCATGGTTGGCCAGAACGTGCATCTTGACCGTCTTCGCGGTACCGGATACCGTCTGGACCATGATTTCGTAATGGACGCCCTTAAACAACAGCGACTTGACCTCGCCGGTAAGGATCCCCTGACCGCGCGGCACGATGTCGATGTCTTCCGGGCGGATCACAATATCGACGTTTTCATTCTTTTTAAAGCCGAAGTCCACGCACTCATAGATCTTATCGTCAAACATGACGCGGTAGTCTTCCTTCATGACCCCGTCGATGATATTCGATTCGCCGATAAAGCGGGCGACGTATTCGTTTTCCGGTTCGTTGTAGATTTCTTCCGGCGTGCCGATCTGCTGGATTTCGCCATCCTTCATGACGACGATCTTATCAGACATCGTCAGGGCTTCTTCCTGATCGTGGGTAACGAAGATAAACGTGATGCCGACTTCCTTCTGAATTTTTTTCAGCTCGTGCTGCATTTCCTTGCGCAGCTTGAGATCCAGCGCGCCTAACGGTTCGTCCAAAAGCAGAACCTCCGGCTCGTTGACCAATGCGCGGGCAATCGCGACACGCTGCTGCTGACCGCCGGAAAGCAGGGTGACGTTGCGTTTTTCAAAGCCTTCCAGACCGACTAAGGAAAGCATCCGCATGACCTTCTGTTCGATGACGTCCTTGGACTGCTTCTTGATTTTCAAGCCGAAGGCAATGTTTTCATACACGTTCATGTGCGGAAACAGCGCGTACTTCTGGAACACGGTGTTGATCTCCCGTTTGTAAGGCGGCACCTGGCTGATATCCTGACCGTCGAAAATAATCTTTCCTTCTGTCGGCTCCAGAAAGCCGCCCAGAATTCTGAGCAGCGTCGTCTTGCCGCAGCCCGATGGGCCTAGCAGCGTGACGAACTCGTTTTCATAAATATCCAGATTGACGCCCTTCAAGACAATCTGGCCGTCGAATTCCTTCACGATATTCTTAAACTGAATTAGTTTTTTCATCCGTAAATCCCCTTTCTCTAATGGCTTAAAAGATCGGCGGCGTGCAGATCCACAGCACGCGGGCCGGCTGCGCCGAATCGTTTTTCAGACAATGGCTGAACGAACCCTTGATGTAAAACGTCTGCCCTTTTTTGACGATATAGACTTTCCCCGTATCCAGATTGACCAGCTTGATCCGTCCGGACAGCACGTAGCCGAATTCCTCCCCTTCGTGAACAGCGACCTCGTGTGACCGGCCCTGCGGCGGCAGTTCCAGCAGAATCGGCTCCATTTCGTTTTTCTGGGCATTGGGCACAATCCAGTGAATCGTACAGTCTTCGCGCTCGTCGACGAAGTAGTCGTCGTCGGTAAACACCAGTTTTTCCTCTGTTTCTTCCTGGAAAAACTTCGCCAGCGTCGTGCCCAGCGCTTCAACGATATCCTGCAGCGTTGCGATCGAAGGCGAGGTCAGATTCCGTTCCAGCTGCGACAGAAAACCCTTGGTTAACTCGCAGCGGCTGGCCAGTTCCTCCAGCGTCAGGTTGTTTTTCGTCCGCAGCTGTTTAATCCGATATCCGATATCCATCCAACCCCTCCTTTTCTGCCTTGAAGTTTAGTGTTGCTAAACTTCCCGGAAGTATTTAATAAACACAGATATTATTATACATACGCGCCTGTAAAATTCAATAGTTTTAAACAAAAAGATTACTGCGGTTAAACTTTTTTCTGAATTCTACCGCGGCTGTCATGCCGCGCTGGCAGGGGGGGATAGAAAATCCAAGCGCAGGAAACCTTGAACGCGTGCTGAAACGCATTCCGATTTCAAGGTTTCAAAATGGCCTCTTTCCATTCAGTTTCCCCTCAGAGCGAACATTTCCACTTTTCATGTCTTCCTGCCCCGCTGCCGCTCCCTCCTTTTGATCCCCGGCCGCACTCAAGGCCTATGTGTGCCTGCTTCCTGCTTCGTCTCCCCCTTTTGCCTGTACTCAGTTTTCCCGGATCCAGCAGTCTCATCCCGCTTGGGCGTCCAAACAGACAAACACAAAAAAACCGGATACACTGAGTACCCGGCATTGTGATGACAATCGAAAGTCCTTATCTGTTGAATCAGACCGCTTACAACAAGCCTTCGACCATGTTTTCCAGCATGTTTTTCGGCTGGAAACCAACGCTCTGCTTCACGGCTTTTCCGCCTTTGAACGCGATTAACGTCGGAATCGACATGACGCCGTAACGCTGCGCCAGATCCTGCGACTGATCGACGTTCACCTTAACAATTTCCAGCTTGCCTTCATATTTCGCCGCGACTTCCTCCAGCACCGGCGCCAGCATCTTGCATGGTCCGCACCAATCGGCAAAAAAATCCACGAGTACCAGCCCGTCCTTCGCTGTTATTTCATCAAATTCCTGCGTATTTACAATTTTCATTGTCTTCATCCTCCTGTTCAGTAATCTAAGTATATCACAGTTTTTTCCTTTGCATACCGAAATGCTCACAGCGGATATCGACCGCATTTCCTTGCGGCCGACTTCATTTGCGCCAAAACAAAACAGCCCGGAGGCTGTTTTGAAGTTATTGATGTAAACTCAGAACGGCTTACAGCTTGCTTGCGGCGCCGCGGTCGACGATGACCGTCACATCCGGATGGTTCTGCAGGATGCTGGCCGGGCAATCTTCCGTAACCGGGCCCTTGATCATGGCGTAAATCGCGTCTGCCTTGTTCTTGCCATTGGCAACCAGCAGGATTTTCTTGGCTTTCATGATCGTCGCGATCCCCATGGTGATCGCTTCGGTCGGAACTTCTTCCCCTAATGGATCAAAGAAACGCGCGTTGTCCTGACGTGTTTTTTCCTTCAGAACGACGGTGTGGGTCAGCGTATCAAACGAGGTCCCCGGTTCGTTGAAACCGATGTGACCATTGGCGCCGATGCCTAACAGCTGGATATCGACTTCAAAGTTTTTCATCGCTTCTTCGTACTTTTCACACTCCGCCTGGATGTTGTCACTGTCGCCGACTGGAACGTGAACATTGGCTTCCGGAATGTCCAGGCCGTTGAACAGGTTTTCATGCATGAACGTCCAGTATGTCTGGCTGTGGTCGCGCTTCAGGCCGATGTATTCATCCAGATTGAAGGTAACGACATTCTTATAGGATGTCCCGTTTTCCTTATGATCCTTGATCATATTCTGGTACAGACCGATCGGGCTGGAGCCTGTCGCCAGACCCAGAACCGGATTGGACTTGGATGTGATGACTTCCTTCATGACTTCAAAAGCTTTTTCGCTTAATTCGTCATAGTTTTCCGTCACAATAATTTTGAACATTTGAAATTCCTCCCTTTTACATCTATAACAATAGCACGAAAACGGTGTAAACTCAACGCTTCGGGCTGTTGTTGCCAAATTAAAATCAGCCGATTTCGATCGTGTAGGACGTCGTGAAGCTGGCGTTTTCACGCAGCTGAATCGTGCCTTCGCGTTCTTCAAACGGAACGTGAACTTCCGCAAAATCGCCGTGTCCATGCCATGGCTCGATGCACAGATACGGAGCGTTCGGCTTGGTCCAGAAAGCCAGCCAGCGATAGCCCGCGACGCTGACTTTAACGCTGTTTTTACCGTTGGTCAGGGTAACGTAAGGCGAGCGCAGATGCTCGAACAGAAGCGTCGGGATATTGTTGAAGGTCGCGTAGTCCAGCGCAATTTCCTTTTCTTCCTTTAAGCACAGCGACGCGTTGGAGCTGGCGGTTGTCTGCGTTTCCGGGCATGCAAAAACGATCTTGTAGTCTTCAAAGCGTTCCCCCGGCGCCATCGGGCAGTTAAACGCCGGATGCAGACCGAAGGAGAACGGCATCATCCGCGGCGAATGATTGTCGATCCGGTAGGTGATCGTCAGCTTCCGGCCGGACAGCCGATAGGTCACCGTCAGTTTGAATTCAAACGGATACTGCGCGCGAGTTTCCTCATTGTCGCTTAAAGATAAAACGATCGTGTCTTCGCTCACGCTTTCGACGGTGAATTCGCTGTGACGGGCAAACCCATGGTTGCCCATCTTATAGGTTTTTCCGTCGATCTGATAGTCCTTGGTCCAGGTGCTGCCGACCATCGGGAACAGGATCGGATTGCGCCCGGCCCAGAACTGCGGGTCGCCCTGCCACATGTGTTCGATATTCTTTTCTTTGTCATAAAAGCTGGTGATTTCCGCCGCCAGCGTTTTTACTTCCACCGCGGCGACTTCATTTTCAATTCTCGGCATGATTTTCCTCCTCGATCAATCCAAAGTGCAGACAGGCTTTGTAGACGCCGTCACGATCAATGTCGTCAGCGATGTAGTCGGCCGCCTGCCTGGCTTCATCGCAGCCGTTGCCCATTGCGATGCCCAGCCCGGCCCGGCGGATCATTTCCACATCGTTGTAGCCGTCGCCAAACGCCACTGTTTGAGGTTGATCAAAGCCCCAGTGCGCCGCCAGTTCCAGCATTCCGCTGGCCTTGTTCGCATCCGCTGCGGTGACTTCGTTGGCGAAATGCATGACCATCAGATGGGAATTGTGCAGTAACGGCCGGATCGCGTCGACATGTTGGGCTTCCCGGGTATAAAAGATGATATTGACTAACGGCTGGTGCTTCCACAGCGTCTGGCCGGGACGCATCTTATACAGAAAATAGAACAGATCGCTGATTTCCTGGGTGTAGTGCAGATCGTGGCTGTTTTCACCATGGACGCCGCTGTAACGCACGACTAAATCGTTGCGGCGGCAGTAATCAATCACCCGTTCGGCATCGCCTTCATCAATGATTTTAGAAGCGATGATTTTCCCATGATCCATAATGATTCCACCCTGAGCGCAGACGACCCCGTCCAGCAGATCCGTCAGCTTCGGCGGCAGATTGACCAATTCCTCCACCGCCCGGCTTGTGCACAGCGCGATCTGACTGCCGTTTTGCTTCAGCCTTTCAATCGCGGTATACGCCGAGGCGGGAACATCGTGAAGGGTGTGGGAGAACAGCGTGTGATCGATGTCGAAAAAGACGGCGCGGGCTTTACTCATGCAGCATGGCCTCGCCCAGCACCCAGGTTTGGGCTACGCTGTAATCGTCATTGAGCACGCACAGATCGGCGTCATAGCCGGTTTCGATCAAGCCCTTGTTGGCAAAGCCCATCCGCGTGGCAGGATTGATTGTCGCGGCGTTGATCGCCGTCGCCAGCGGCAGCTTCATCATTTCGATCAGGTTGCCGACCAGCACGTTCATGCGGTTGGAGCTGCCTGCCAGCTTACCGTTAGGCAGCCGTCCGCAGCCATCCTCGCCGACCGTCACGTCGCGGCCCTTCATGTGATAGAAGCCCGGCTTCAGGCCCTTAATTGATACGGAATCGGTAACCAGAATCAGTTTATCCTTGCCCTTGACGCGGCCCAGCACACTGGCGACGGCCGGATGCACATGCACGCCGTCGGCGATCAGTTCGGCGTAAATGTCCTCAAAGAACAGCGCGGCCCCGGCGGTTCCCGGTTCGCGGTGATGCAGGCCGAGCATGCCGTTGAAGGTATGCGTGAAGCTGTCGGCGCCATCTTCGATCGCTTTGGCGCATTCATCAAATTTCGCTCCGGTATGCCCCATCGCGACTTTGACGCCCTGGGAAACACAGTAGCGGATCAACGCGTGATCGTCATCTTTTTCCGGCGCGATGCAGATCATCTTGATCTTACCTTCAGCCGCCTTCTGGTAACGGTCAAATTGTTCAATGTTGGGTTTCTGAATTAAGTATGGATTATGCGCACCCTTGAATTCATGGGAAATCTGCGGGCCTTCGACGTGGATGCCCTGAATTTTTGCCCCGCGGTGATCTTCGTCAATGATCTTGCTGATAAGCGCGAAGGATTCCAGCAGATTGCTTTCCGGAGCGGTCGAGGTCGTCGCTAAAAAGCTGGTGACGCCGTCCTGCGGCAGATATTCAATCCAGTTCAGCAGACCTTCGCGGGTCGCATAGTTGCAGTCCAGTCCGTTGTAACCGTGGCAGTGAATGTCGATCAGACCCGGAAGGATCCGCTTATCGCCGTAATCCACGTCGGCTTTCTGCGCATCATAGGATTCGATGGCCGTGATCTTTCCGTTGTCAAAAACAAGCTGAGCTGGAACGAATTGTTCGTTCAGCCAGACGCGCGTACTTTGAATTCTCATATTTGCTCCCTCTTTTCTTTGGAGTTTGTCTCTATTTTGTACTCTTATATGCTTTTATAATGGAGATAAATTGAAGCTGGACAGGCTGTTTGTTTAAGACTTGTGAAAATGGAAACGCATCTTGGAATTAAAATCAATCGCTTATTCCAATGCGGAACGTTATGGAAGCAGTTTTTTCTGCTTGAACAAAAACCTTCGCCATCGCAGAGCGCGGAAGGAATCTGAAAGCGGGGGAAAAACAGAAATCCCCGGCAGCATTCGCTGCAATCTGTCCCGTTTTTCTGCTCCGGCAAAGTCCAACTACAAAGAAAAACCTGAAAGGTTCAGGTTTTTACAGCATTTCTTTTCCGAGGCAGTATGTCTGAACCACGTCGTAATCGCGGTTGAGAACAACCAGATCGGCGTCGTAGCCCGCCATGATTTTACCCTTGCGGTCGTCCATTTTCAACAGACGGGCCGGGTTGAGGGAAACCATGTTGACGGCCCAGTCAAACGGCAGCAGCGCCTTTTCAACCAGGTTCTGCAGACCGCGGTTAAACTTCAAAGTGCCGCCGGCCAGCGTGTCGGTGCCATGCAGATAAGCGGAGCCGTTTTCACGGATATCAATCTGATTGCCGCCCAGTTCATAGTAGCCTGGTTCGCAGCCTTTTGCGCACAGCGCGTCGTCGATCATGACGGCATAGTCGCGGCCCTTTGCGGTAACGTAAGCATTGACCGCCGCCCAGTTGACATGGTTGCCGTCGCAGATGATTTCGCCATAGGTGTCGCGGCAGCGCATCGCGGCGCCGACCAGATTCGGTGTGCGGTGATGCAGACCATTCATCCCGTTAAAGACATGCGTCATGGAATTTGCGCCGTTGGCAATGCCCATCAGCGCGTCTTCATAGGTTGCGCCGGAGTGACCGATGGATACGCAGACGCCATGGCTGGAGGCGTAGCGTGTTAAAGCCCAGTCCGGATCCTTTTCCGTTGCCAGTGTGATAACCTTGATCATGCCCTTGGCGGCTTCCTGATACTTCTTGAACTGCTCAACATCCGGCGTAACGATAAACTGTTCCGGCTGCGCGCCTTTGTTTTTCGCGTTGAGGTATGGGCCTTCGAAATGAATGCCGAGGATTTCCGCACCTTCGTAGCCTTCGTCAACGACTTCTGTGACGTTGATCAGCGCTTTGGTCAGCACCTCTTCACTCTGCGTGACTGTGGTCGGCAAAAAACCGGTGATGCCTTCCTTCGGCAGTCCGGCAGCCCAGGTCCGCAGACCTTCATGATTAGCGTCATTCGTATCAAAACCCAGACCTCCGTGGCAATGAATATCAATCATGCCCGGCAGGATCCGATCCTCGCCGTAATCCTTATCGACCGGCTTGGTTCCATACGGGTAAATTCCTGTGATCTTCGCGTCTATGATCTCCAGCTGCGCTTCAATGAACGTACTGGAAACCCAAACCTGCTTACTTTGAATAATCATCTTTTAGTCCTCCCTTGATGTTCTTATTATATCCCCTTTGAAAATTGAATTCAACAATAGCACACTGTAAAAATGGCTTTTTTATTCATTGATCAATCAATAATTTGTGATAATAATTTCAGCAATGAAAGCGGTTTTGTTTTGCCAGGAAAAATACCGGGAAACAGGCGGCAAATCGCGGATGAGTCGCCGCTGAATTCCCGCTTTTCAAATTCAGTTTTTGATTTGCAGCTCAGAGTACAGGAGGGATCTGCGGCAGTCTGAATGTCCGGCATGCGATTGGATGAATCGTTTCAACCACGATCTTGCGATGCAGTGGATAAACAAAAAATCGACGGCAGCTGTTTCTGAGAAGACCCGAAGGCAAGCCTCAAGAAAACGCCGCGGGGTGATTGCGGCGTTTTTACTTGCTTTATTTAATTTCTGTTTGTCTGGATATGGATTATCCCCGGCGTTTGCCTTGAGATGAAATCGAGCTTTTGGACGTTTTCCCACGCTGATCAAAACGCTTGTCTGAGGCGGCCTGCTTTTTTCCATCAGCAGCGGCTTTCTCACGCCCCTTTGCCGGCTTTTGCGAGCGGCTTCCAGACCTGGAGTTCCCACTGTTTCTTCCCGACCGCTTGCTTTCTTCCTTTGCGCCCCGTCCCGTTTTCTGCCGACTGCCTGCCTCCTGTTTTCCCCAGGGAACAGGCGGAATCAAACAGTCGCGGCCATAACCGATCAGATCGGTCCGGCCGGCGCGGGTCAGCGCTTCATGCACAAGCTTATAATTCCGCGGGGCGTTGAATTGTATTAATGCCCGCTGCAGCTGCTTCTCATGCGGATCCCGGGCGACATAGACCGGTTTCATCGTCATCGGATCCAGCCCTGTCCAATACATCGTCGTGGAGATCGTCGCCGGCGTCGGATAGAAATCCTGCACCTGCTGCGGAATGTGATTGATCGACTTGAGATAACAGGCCAGCTCGATCGCGTCGTTCAGATCACAGCCGGGATGCGAGCTCATCAGGTAAGGAACGAGGAATTGATTCATTCCATATTCCTTGTTCAGCGCCAGATACTTCTCTCTGAATTTTTCATACAGGGCGTGGTTGCATTTGCCCATCGTATCCAGCACCTTATCGCTGACATGTTCAGGCGCTACCTTCAGCTGACCGGAGATGTGATACTGCACCAGCTCGCGGAAAAAGGTATCGTCTTGATCGTACATCAGATAATCGTATCGCACGCCCGAGCGCACAAACACCTTTTTCACGCCCGGCAATACCCGCAGATCGCGCAGGATGCTGAGATAATCGCGATGAGAAACCTCAAGATTTTTGCATGGCTTGGGATGCAGGCATTCCTTGCCCGGACAGGTTCCGCGCTTCAGTTGATCCTGACAGGAAGGATGGTAGAAATTAGCGGTCGGGCCGCCGACGTCATGGATGTAACCTTTGAAATCCGGATCCTGGATTATCTTTTTCGCTTCCTCCAGAATCGACTGCTTGCTTCGTGAAGAAATCACCCGGCCTTGATGATTGGTCAGCGCGCAGAAAGCGCAGCTGCCGAAACAGCCGCGGTTGGCGATGATCGAAAAGCGGACTTCATCAATCGCCGGGATGTGATGATACATCGGATGAAAGGTTCGCTTATAGGGGAGTGAATAGGTAAAATCCATCTGCTGCTGCGTCAGAGGCAGCGCCGGGGTATTGGCGACGACATACCAGCCTTGATACGGCTCGACCAGCACCGTGGCATTGAGGGCGTCGATGTTGAGATGCTGGATACGGAAGCTCTCGGCATATTTGCGCTTATCCTGCGACACTTCTTCAAAGGAAGGCAGCAGCTTATGCTCAAACAGATGATCGATCGTCTTGCATTTGTAGACGGAGCCTTTAATCCAGATGATGTCCTGAATTGGCAGGCCGCCGTCCAGTGCTTCCGCCAGCTCGATGATCGAATTCTCGCCCATGCCGTACAATACGAGATCGGCGCCGGAATCTAAAAGGATCGACCGCCGGACTTGATCATCCCAATAGTCATAATGGGCTAACCGCCGCAGCGATGCCTCAATCCCGCCCAGAATCACCGGCGTCTTGGGATAGAGTTGTTTGATTTTCTGGGAATACACGATCGTCGCGCGGTCCGGGCGTTTGCCCATCTCGCCGTTATCCGTGTAATTATCTTTATCACGGCGGCGTTTGGAAACCGAATAATGATTGACCATCGAGTCGATGTTGCCGGAGGACACCAGAAAGCCCAGCCGCGGCTCGCCGAATTCCATAAAGGGTTTGTCATGCGTCCAGTCGGGCTGCGGGATCATGCAGACCTTATAGCCGTAGGCTTCCAGCATGCGCGTGATGATCGCCGGGCCGAAGGACGGATGATCAACATAGGCGTCACCGCTGACATAGATGAAATCGGGCTGGGTCCAGCCGCGTTGTTCCATTTCTTCACGGGTTACAGGTAAAAAATCAGTCATTGTCTTCCTCCTTGGCGGGTTGTTCCGCGTTGCTTTGCCGCCTCACAGTCCAGTCTGAACTCCATTTGAATTTCTTTCAAACGACTTGTTCATTTTAATTGTACTTGAATTTTGTCGTTTTGTCTTCCTCGGAGACGAAGAAAAAGCGCCGATCAGCGCTTTAACTCAATTAACTTTTCCCAGGCGCAGTCGCTGCGGCCAAAGTGACCGTAAGCGGAATAGCGGCTGTAAATCGGCTTTTTCAGATCTAACTGGCGAAGGATGCTGGAGACGCGGAAATCGAAATTCTTATGGATAATTTCCAGAATTTCCTCGTCGCTGACCTTGCCGGTACCAAAGGTTTCGACATAGATCGAAATCGGTTCGCTCTTACCGATAGCGTAAGAGACTTCAATTTCCAACCGATCCGCCAGACCGGCCGCCACCAGGTTCTTGGCGACGAAACGGCTGTAATAGGCCGCGCTGCGGTCAACCTTGCTCGGGTCCTTGGAGCTGAAGCAGCCGCCGCCGATCCGTCCCATGCCGCCATAGGTATCGACGACGATCTTACGGCCGGTTGTGCCGCTGTCGCCGAATGGTCCGCCGACGACGAAGGATCCGCTTGGATTTACGAGGATCTTCGTGTCCTTGTCGATCAGGTTGGCGTCGATCACCGGCTTGATGACCTCATTGATGATCTTGGCCCGGATTTCTTCCTGGGTCGCTTCAGCGATATGCTGCGTGGAAACGACGATGGTGTCAAGCCGGACTGGTTTGTTATCATCATATTCCACGGTGACCTGAGTTTTGCCATCGGGTTTCAGGATGGAGTGGGCTTCCTGCTTGCGGACTTGTTCCAGCCGTTCCGCCAGCCGGTGAGCCAGCGCAATCGGCATCGGCATATAGTTTTCTGTTTCGTTGCAGGCGTAACCGAACATAATTCCCTGATCGCCCGCGCCCATATCAGCTTCATCATGCATGACCGCTTCATAGATTTCCGCCGACTGCTTCGACACCTTGGTCAAGACTTCAAATTCTTCTGTGTAGCCGATTTCGCGGATTTTGTCCTTCGCAATTTTCTCAAACGGCAGATCGGCGCTGGTGTTCGCTTCGCCATAGATAAAAATCAGATTGTCTTTGATCGTCGTTTCCACCGCCATCTTGCTGGCAGGATCCTGACGAAGTGCTTCGTCCAGAATCGCGTCGGAAATGGCGTCGCAGATTTTGTCCGGGTGTCCGCTGGTGACGGATTCGCTGGTAAAAAATTTTTTCATAGATTATCCTCCTTGTCTTTTTTATCAAGGCAGATATGACGCATAAGAAAAGCCTTCAGAAAGAAGGCTTCATGATTCATCGTCCTGCTTTCTTATCGTTGCCAGCATTACCACCTTGCTTTCAAGCAGGTTGGTATGAGTTCGTCGAGCTGACTCTCTCCCTCATTCTTGATAAAAAGACCAGGAATAGTAAACCATACCTGGTGGTAAAAAGCAAGGATTTCTCTACATAATCCGCAAATTCCAGACATTTCCGGCTTTCTGACTGAGCTTGATTTGAATTTTGCGAAGCTTGCCACCCATTTGTATTTTCAGGCTTGTATTCCTTCGGCGGCTTTGGTATCATAGTTAGAAAATATTCTGAAAGAGGAGGATTTTTGTTTATGAGTTCAATTCGCCTGATCGCCACCGACCTGGATTTCACCTTACTGAACGAACATTTTGTCTTAACCGAAACCACAAAGGAAATTCTCAGCCGGATTTTGGACAGCGGCGTGGAATTTGTGCCATGCAGTTCCCGGCCCTTAGGGGAGATTCCGCAATGGCTGCGGGATCAGAAAAAAATCCGCTGGATCGTCACGGCCAACGGAGGCTTGATCGTGGATAATCATACGGGAGAAACCTTGGTTTCCAATACGCTGCCTGCGGCCAGAGCCAAAGCGTTGTTGACAAAGGCGGAACCGATGAATCCACATTGGAGTTGTTTGATTGAAGGCCGGCTTCACAGTCATCTGGCGATTCTGGACGACCGGAAGGCGTTGAAGATCGACGGTTCTTATTTGGAAAATATTTTGAAAAACCGGATTTGGGAATCGGGGAAGGATTTCTTGGATGCCCTGCCAGACGCGCAGATCGCGAAGATTCATTTTATTACCAGCCGCGATTATCCGGAAAAGAAGCAGGCGTTGATCAATCTGTTATCAGATGAAGAGGGAATTGAACTCACATCTTCGCATCCGTCAAACCTGGAAATTCTGCATCCGCAGGCGAATAAAGGCGAAGCGTTGAAATGGGTCATGCGGCAACTGAACTGCACGCCGGAGGAAACGGCGGCATTTGGTGATAACGCCAACGACCTGCCGATGTTGAACGTCGCCGGACACAGCGTCGCTGTCGCCAACGCGACGGAGGAAGTGCTGGCAATGGCGCGGCATCATGCGTTATCGCATAAAGAAGACGGGGCTGCGCGGATGATGGAGCAGCTGGTGTTTCAGTAGGGAGTAAAGAAGAAGATTTTTCAAAGTATGCCCATCACGGTTTATCCTTGTCTGTCAGAATACATGAATAGAAATTAAAATCAAATATAAGAGGCCGGCTGGCAGAGACTATCTCACTCTGCTTTACCGGCCTTTTTCTTATCCTTTTATAATTAAAACATTTACCCGGCTGATTCTTATTCAATCATTCAAATTACAATGGCTATAACATCATTTCTCGTCAAATTTAATCTTTTATGGGAACTCCTTGCTTTCCATTCATCTCACAATACTTATTTTTCTTCTTTTAACTCAAATATCGTAAACTTAAACATTATCTTGAATTGAAGTTTTATCCTCTTGATGCGTCTTTTTAAAGTCCACAATGACCGCTAAGAATCGTTGTCCATATTTTTGTAGTTTATTAACACCGACACCTGCGATATCCAACATCGCCTCTTCATCAAGCGGCAATTTAATACACATTTCAATCAGGGTCTTATCATTAAAAATGATATAAGGTGGTAATCCTTCCTCCCTCGCAATATCTGTCCGAAGTTTACGCAAAGCATCAAATAAAACATAGCCGGCGGAAGTAAGCTTGTCTGTATTTCTTTGCTTACTCTTTAATTTTCCAGCTTCCTGTGTTTTTTCTTCAGTGACTTTTAAAATCACATGGGTATTCTCATCTTGCAGCATCGTGATATCGCCTAGTTTCAAAACTCCATATTGGTCTTCTGACTGAATCAAATATCCCTGATTAATGAGTTCATAGATGAGCTCTCGGATCTGTGACTCAGAGTATTTCTTTAATGCTCCATAGGTTTTGTAACGATTCGTGCCTACCTCTTTAAGTCTTGCACGATTTGCACCGATTAAAGTTCCCAATACAATTGTTAATCCGTACCGGCCTCTTGTTTCTGCAACGCAATTGATAACCTGTTTCGCTTCTTCAGTCATATCAATTTTTTTATAGTCTTTCATACAATTGCCGCAGTTATCGCAAGGTTTTATTACTTTTTCCCCAAAATAATCTAAAATGGTATTTCTTAGACAACCATTGGTTCTGCAATAATTCTCCATAATTTTAAGACGCCTGGCATCCCGTTGTTTTATAATCTCAATTTCCTCAGAAGAAAGATCTGAAAAATCTTTATTTTCCAGCAGGAACTTGTTGATCATGATATCTTGGGCAGAAAATAATAGGATGCATTGTGACGTCTCACCATCCCGGCCTGCACGACCTGCTTCTTGGTAATAACTTTCCATGCTTTGAGGCATATTATAATGGATTACATACCGGACGTTCGACTTATCAATGCCCATCCCAAAAGCATTCGTTGCCACAATGACCGGAATTCGATCATAGATAAAATCATCCTGATTTTGCTTTCTTTCTTCTTTGTCTAATCCGGCGTGATAGCGGGTGACAGAAACACCTTGTTTGGAAAGCAACATAAAAAGGTTATCTACGTTTTTGCGAGTCGCGCAATAGATAATTCCGCTTTCTTTTGCATGTTTCTCAACATACTCTATAACAAAATGGTCTTTATCTTTTCTTTTTTCTACACTATAAAATAAGTTTTTCCGATCGAATCCAGTCACGACCACCTCCGGTTCAATCAGATTTAAAACACAGAGTATATCTACTTTTACTTCTTGCGTTGCGGTTGCCGTAAATGCACTGACAATCGGACGTTTTGGCAAACTTTTGACAAATTCGATAATTTTCAAATAACTTGGTCTAAAATCCTGACCCCATTGAGAAATACAGTGAGCTTCATCAACGGTAATCATGGAAATATCAGCTTGACGGGCAAAATGAATAAAATCGTGACTTTCTAATCGTTCCGGAGCGACATAGATAATCTTATAGACTCCTTTTTCAGCAAGCAGTAAGGCTTTAGTAATTTGAGCTTCACTCAGGGATGAATTAATAAAAGCTGCACGAATTCCCGCTTCATTCAGGGCCTTGACCTGATCCATCATCAGCGATATCAGCGGTGAAATTACCAGCGTAATCCCAGGCAACATCACAGCAGGAATTTGATAGCAGATTGATTTTCCTGCCCCTGTCGGCATGATTGCCAATGCATCGCACCCAGCAAGAATTGCATTAATGATCTTCTCCTGACCTTCTCGGAAAGAATCATAACCAAAATATTTTTTCAGGTTCTGTCTTGCGTCCATCAGACGTCTCCTCAAATCTAGTTAAATAAACCTATACCAATGATACCACAGATATTTAATAACCTGTCTAGGTATTTTATTTCTTTAAACCTATATAAAATGTTCTATAATAATCTAATTATTTAACGTCACTGCCTGAGTTTAATTCATAAGAGATTCATTCTTTCAAATAGAATTCGTCAAATCTTATGAAATAGCAACATCCATATCAACCTAATACAAAATCCTACAAATAAGCTTAGGAAAGAAAATGTTGACAAAGATCTTTTCATTAAGAAACTGTTCAACGATTGGAAGATGGTAATATCCTGTATTATCGAGAATAATACGGTCATCGTCCGACCTTGGCTGTAAAAAATTCCCTCAGCGTCTTGATTGGATTGACTTTGGCCACACCTGTACGAATTTTCTCATTGTGGATTCAATCCCTGAAGTATAATCCTAGGAGATACAAACACCTTGATCTTAAGCCTGGTTTCAACTTTGGCATATTCTCGCAAGTCTTATGGCTGTTCTTTATTACGATAAAGCTTTTGTTTATTAAAAGAGACATGCTACTCAATTTCCCAGATATAATTCGCAGTGTCTTTGACATGAATAGAATCCGGTTCCATCTTCATATACTTTGTTTTTGGAGAAGAATCATACGAATACTTCTGCATAAAATCAATATTTGTCTCTGAATAGATGTTAAATTCTTTCCAGTCATAATCAATCATTAGCAACTGTCCCAATTTCACACCTGAAGCTTCACATAGTAGCACCGCTTTGTGTTTCGCATTCATCGTTCAATGCAGCTGTATCCTTTATTGTAAAGGCAATGTTTAGCTCAGGACATGCCAAACACTTTGCAAGTGTAGACAAAACTTGTGCTAATTTGTCCAAATCTAAGTCAAATGATAATTTTAGCTGATGTTTGCATACAAATTCACTGAATACCCATATGATATTTCCTCTAATATCCTTGCGACGCTCTTGATTTGCCTGTATGTCAAAATCCGAGGTTTTTAAAGAATCTTTTTCAAAACCGATCGCTTCCAGAGCATTATTCAATCGGGATAATTGTTCAGTCGCTTGTTCCATTACTTTGTCATACAACTTACTCTTGGCTTCTAATTTCATAGTAATTTCAATATAGTCTGGTTTGACCGTTACCTTGCTTACGCCTTTAACAGTAATTGTTCTCATTGCTCATTCCTCCTCTTTATCAATCGTTTGTATAATGTTCTTTTCACTACTTGTTGATTCAAAAATTTTCAAAGTCACGATTTTTATATTACACGTTCTGGTGATAAAACTTTTCTCAGAAGATCATCCACAGTGCGGTTGCGCTCAATGTGCCGGATTTTTCATTCCGGGCATGCTGGGCATTAACATGGTCGACATAGTGATCATAGTAGTACATCCGTTCAATTTCTTCAAAGCTAAAATCCGGCTGCTCAGGGTTTTCCCGAAATTCGTGGGTGGTAAAGCCCCGGTAGCAGTCCCAGTACACATTTTGTCTGGCACGCTCAGCGTCAATGTGTTCGCTGTTTTCTAAATCGAACCGGCGGTCATTGTGCCGGGAATTGTAAGTGCAATGCTTACCGGATTGACAATTGTGTCTTGTTAATTTCAAACATTTTTCCTCCTTCCTGCAAAAATGTTCCGAGCTGGAGAGGACGGCAAAGCCGCCAGACCTGCGAAGTGTTGCGTCAGGTAATACCCTGTACAAGTTGACGCAGGCATCAGCTTTCTCTGGGCAAGGCGTTTCACCCTTGACCCCAACAGGGTGTTGCACACCTGTACCCGGCACCTGAAAAACCGGCCTCTACCTCTGATAATATGGTGTCTTCCAGTTTTCCGGCTCCGTATTCATACATCTACATCAATCCGCAGAAACTGGATACGGAATACACCTGCGGAAATTGCCGTTCAAAACATAGGGTGCAGACCTGATGTTTTTTCGTAAATCGCCCTCAATTTAAGCAATTTTTTCTTCTGTTTGTATGACCTGAAAGCCATGTTCTTTTGCGTACTCCCTTGTAGCCGCCAGCCGTTCTTCGCTGTACGGGGGCACCAGCCGAATCGAAAGACGAGACTTGTCCAGTACATAAGTCACACTACCTTCCGGCGTGCTACGCTCTAAGCGACACAGCGGGGGATACTTCCGACTAAAAACCTCCAGTCTGCGTTTCAAGTTGGCATTAAAGGTGTAGATACTGGCAATCGTCACGCCCTCATTCCAGTTGATGATTGTTTCTTTTTCAAATTTAGACAGCTTCCTCAAATAGTTTCTCCTCATAATCATTGTTTGCTTTCAGCGCACTCAGACTGCGTCTGATCCGGCAGTATTCGTCCATCTCCATACGCAGATGGTGATAAAAAGCTTCATACCACATTTCATCTGTCTCTGTCTCAATTTTACGAGCAAGATGAAGCATCCTTTCGCCTCCGGGTCAACAGTCGATGCTGTCAGCCCTTTCAGCCTTGTCACTGTGTTGTGAGGGCTGGGGCAGGCATAAGCGTAAAGAATTTTCTTTACCTTCATATTCAGTTTCATAATGATCTACTTCCATTCATTTGGTGCGGTATGTCCCGCATCAATTATTTTTCTGTCTGACGGTCTGTCTGCAAAATATTCCTGCCAGGATTTTTCCCAGCGTATTGTCCTCTTTTATGCGCTCTTATCATGGCGGCACTTCCCCGGAAGTCATCTTCCTTGCAGCCGATCATTAATTTTTCAAGGTTTTATGTCTCTTGACAAGAACCAGTTTACCGAAAAAAGAGAGCTGCTCCCGTATGTCCAAGACGCAGGAAAAACACATGATACCGCATATTTCCACGCTCTCGGAAATGTGCTATATGGAAAACAAAAACCGTTGGCAAGAAGGTGCTTTGATAAACACAAAACTGTCGATCCCGGAACGGCTTAAAGACCTGCGAGTGGTGGATAAGCACCTAATGCTGGAACAGCTGGCAGAACAGACCGGCCCGTCTAAGTCTGCACTAGGGAAATATGAGAGCGATGACTACAAAGACATCAGCCCATTTGCGATTGCGACACTGGCAAAGTTTTACGGAGTGTCCACTGATTATCTGATGGGCATGTCGGAAAATAAAAATCACCCAAATACAGAGCTTCAAGCTCTGCATCTGAGAGACGCTATGGTAGAACTTTTAAGCAACGAAAAGATCAACAACCGCCTGCTTTGTGAACTAACGACTCATCCGAATTTTTTGCGGCAGATGGTTGATATGGAAATCTATATTGACCGGATCGCTGATATGCGGGTGAACCAAATGAATCTGATTCTGGAAGCTACCCGGTAGACCATTCTTAAAGAACATTCTCCAGTGGAGAATTACCTTTATATCCGAACACTGGAACAGGACAGATTCAGGAAAACGACTTTTTCAATCATATTCTGCATGATGATCTGGACATCATTGTCCGTGATCTGCGGAAAAAACACATAAAGGATAAAATAACAGCTGATCCACAGCCTACATTGGGCGATGTGAAAGGAAAATTTGAGCAGGCCATGCAAAAAGGCAGCAACGAAGAAATCGTGATACACGAATTTTGCAACAAGATGAAGATTCCTTTTGAAAAAATTTTATCAGAAGATTTTTCTGCTTTCCTGCGGATACTAATCCTATCTAAGCTACTCAAAAACCCGAATAATATGCCGGGGGCCGCAATAACCCAAAATTCAAAAGAAGATTAAAGCAAATACCGCTATGTAGAATTAGCCCACATAGCGGTATCTATTTTTTACTTCAGAGCAATTTGTAATATACTTGCGAGTCATACTTTTAAGGATACTATTCTTCTCTTAATTTCTTATAAATATCATCCAAAAACACCTGCATCAGTTCGCGCTTCTTCTCGTCATTATCAAGCAGGAGAGCAAAAAAATCTTGGTTCTGCTCATACCCAGCAATCAGAGCGTCCTGTACAGCATCAAAATAAGCGAAGCCGAAATCTTTTAGCGAATTATTCCGTGCGCTATCCCGCAGATGTCCGTTCTTCAGTAGAATATCTCTCATTTGCAGAGCGGATTTGGAAGCCACATCAACATCGAACTTTTTGTTATACGCTGCATTGATCTCATCAATGATCTCGGACAGCTTCTTTTTCACAGCTTCATCCATAAAGACCTCATTGGGTGTCGGCAGGCTGACCTCCGGCTTGGATTCTATCTTGTGTGTGTGTTCCCCAGTTTTTTTCTGACGGAAATTAGAGGCAGTGATTTTGTCAGCAATGTTAAAATCATTTCCACAGCTGCCCACTTCGACTTCCTTAATCAGGTACGAAAGAAAATTGTACTTCTTGTGCAGATCCACGCTTTCAAAACAGGTTGCCTGAATCAGGAAACTGTAAAACCGCAGGAAACGCTTGATCGTCGCACGAATCTCCAGCTTTTCCAGTTCCGGGTGGTGATTAATGATTTGTAGGGATTTATCCAGCAACGCCCACATCTGAGCCTTTTCTTTGGATGTTCGCTTATCCTGATACAGATATCCGTTGAATTCCTCAATATTGTCAATATCAAGAAAATTATACTGATCCACTTGGGCTTCCACCGCTCGGATATCCGAAGGGGTGATGGTCTCGTTCAGAATTGTCTCGGTATAGAACGGGGCAAATGAAGCTTGAATATCCTCATATTCGTTTTTGAAATCCAGCACAAATATTTTCTTATCATAGGGTGCACAAATACGGTTCAGGCGAGAAAGAGTCTGAACAGCATTGACTCCCTTCAGTCGCTTGTCCACATACATGGCGCAGAGCTTCGGCTGGTCAAAGCCGGTTTGATACTTATTCGCCACCAACAACACCTGATAGCTGTTGCTGTCAAACACTTCCGGCAAATTTTCTTCCTTAATGCCGTTCATCACCGCTTCGGTGTATTCGTGTCCATCAAGAGAGACCTTACCCGAAAACGCCACCAGTGCACGAATACCCGTGTACCCATGCTTGGAAATATAGGTCTCAAACTCGTTCCGGTATTTGACTGCTGCCCGCCGTGACGAAGTAATGACCATGGCTTTTGCTTTGCCGCCTAACTCCTGCATGATTCTATTTTTGAAATGCTCGATAATGATCTCCACTTTCTGAGCAATATTGGTATCATGCAGTTCAATATACTTGGCAATCTTACGCTTTGCGGCAATCGTTTCCAGCTCAGGATCGTCCTCAATGGCCTTGTTAATTTCAAAATAAGTCTTATAAGTCACATAATTTTGCAGTACATCCAGAATGAAACCTTCCTCAATCGCTTGCTTCATGGAATACAGGTCAAAAGCAACCTTTTTTCCTTCTTCATTCAGGCAGCCGAACAGCTGTAAAGTGGTTGGTTTCGGGGTTGCGGTAAAGGCAATCATGGAAACATTGGGTTGCTTTCCGCTGCGGGCAATTTCGTCCTCGATGATATCGCCCATAGATTTTTCTTCTTCAGACACATCAACAGGGGTGGCCTCGCTCAGCTTGCGGCTCTCCGAAAGAGCATACGTTACCGCTTCCATAGCAGTTCCGGCGGTAGAAGAATGCGCCTCGTCGATGATTACGGCAAAAGTCTTGCTTTTCAGCTCCCGCACAAGTTCCTGAATGTACATAAACTTTTGGATGGTGGTCACAATGATTTTGGTATTGCCGTTAAGGGTATCCGCCAGGTCTTTGGAAGTGCATTTTTCATCCATGACCTTGATTAGACCGGCCTTGTGCTCCAGTGAAAGTACTGCTTTCTGAAGCTGACGGTCTACCACGATACGGTCAGTGATGATGCAGACCGTATCAAAAATGACTTTGTTTTCCCTGTCGTGCAAAGAGGCGAGACGGTGAGCCAGCCATGCAATGGTATTAGTTTTGCCGCTGCCTGCCGAGTGCTCAATCAGATAATTTTTCTCACTGTGGTGTTCTACGACATCTGCCACTAGCTTGCGCACGGCATTGAATTGGTGATATCGGGGGAAAATCAAGGTTTCTTTAGTGACACGCTTACCGGTATCCGGGTCTTTCTTAGTCTCCTTTTGCAGGAATATGATTTTATCAATCAGATACAGCACTGTATCTTTTTTGAGAATATCTTCCCACATATAGGAAACATTGATCCCGTTTTCATTGTGCGGGTTGCCCTTACCGGAATGAATACCAACGCCACAGCCCCTATTGAACGGCAGGAAAAAGGAAGATTTTCCTTTTAGATTGGTGCACATATAGACTTCGTTCAAGTCCATGGCAAAGTGAGCCAGGCAGCCTGCCTTGAATTTCAGCAGGCGGGTCTTATAATCCCGCTCAAACTTATACTGACGGATCGCATCCTCATAGTTCTGCCCGCTGGTATTGCATTTCAGCTCAAAGGTGAAAATGGCAATACCGTTGAGGAAGATTACAAGGTCAATGCGCTCGCCCTCTTTGTGCCAGACTTCCTCCATCACCGAGAGGACATTTTGCTGATACAGCGCCTCCGCCTTTTGATTGAAGGTGGTGGCAGGCTTGCGGTACATGAGGGTCAGAGATACTCCGTTATCAAACTCCACGCCGTGCTTCAGTACATCCAGCAGGCTGCGGTTTTTCTTATTGACCTCATTGTTGATGTAGTTGAGGATGGTCTGGCGGGTCTTGTCGCCATAGAGCTTTTCCAGCCGTGCCAATGCATCCGGCTGGGTGGCTTGCAAAAAGGAGAACAGCAGCTCCACATCCATGCCGTAGCCGGGATCGTAGGCAGTAGAGGGGCGCACATGATAGCCGTTTTCCTCCCGCAGCATTTCCAGAATGTACGCCTGATAATCTGCACGTTCCTTTAATTCTCCTGCTTTGATGACCATCTCACTGCACCTCCTTTACTTGTTTTTTGCCGGTGACATATTCGTAGATGAGAGATTTTTTGTGTTGCATCAACAGATTCAATTGTTCCTGTTTATCATTTAAGATTTTATCAATGTAACGACATTTATAATTCAGAAAAGCTACAATTGTTTTTTGCTCCTCAATAGGAGGAACCATAATCTTTAGTGATAATAGAAGTTGATTATCAACACTCTCTACTGTCGTTTTGTCTTTAATAATCACCGATAAAAGTGCATCATTTTCTCCCTGTATGTAGTATTTAAAATAAGCTGGAAGCATCAAATGGTTGAATTGAAATGCCTTAATGTCCTGGTTGATTGTGGCGGGAACACCCAACAACGCAATCGGTATAGTGTGCTGTAAGATTCCGGAACGTACAACCATTACCAAGGTACCAGCTGGCATTAGTTGTGTAGAGCAATTATTAATTGCTTCTTCACTTATATGAAGACTTGTATCCTCAATAATATCGGATTTTACTTCTTGTGATGATACCCAAGGAATATTACCTTCCCAATAGGACAATACATCCTTGCTTGGAGTTGCTCCACTGCAAAGACTGGCAAGGTGCCTCACCCTGCTAATTTTCCAATGTTCGGGAATTTTCCCAATCCACTCAACCCCACTATCCTTCATCGGCACAGACTTGTCCATCCCCTTAGTTACCGCTTCGGTAATCAGGGATTTTTTGTATTGCTGCAAAAGCGTAATCTGCTTTTCCAAATCTGCGGCAATGCTGTCAATCTGAGCACATTCTTTGTCAAGAAAATCTGCGATAGCCTGTTGTTCTTCAATATTTGGAAAAGCAAGCCAAAACTGTCCCAGTTGGCTTCGACTGATTCTCGACATTGTTGCACCACGGGCAATCATATTGGCGTGTTCAGCATATCCATCAGCATTCATTCCATACATAATAAACTTTTTATTATAGTTGGCATTTGGACGCAAAATAACGTTATCAACAGCCACAACATAACGGGATTCAGTATTCGGAATAATGCAAGCTCTTCCAATCGGTTCATTAAGCCGTGAAATCATCAAATCACCTGGGTACACATTCAAGCAATGTAATTCTGAGAAAGTCTTTTCGGAAATGTATCCGCATCCTTGCTCCTTATAAAATCCAGCGCCAACGTTTCCGGTAGTTAGATAACGAATACCACTTTCTTCTATTACATCGCTTTCTATCCAGTCACCATCAAGAAACAAAGTTCCAGGCTCCGTTGCCAAATATTTGACCTTATTGATCTCCCATGATGATGGAATATCCTTAATCCACTCAATCCCACTGGATTTCATCTGCTCTGCCATTACACTCCCTCACTTTCTTGCAAGGCTGCAATTTTTTCGGAGAGGGATTTTTCCAGTTCCATAAACTGTGCCAGCAAATCATCTGCCTTTTCCGGCTCCTTGTATTCGTAGAAGAATCGGGTAAACGGGAATTCTGCACCCAGTTTTTCTTTATTGGTAGCGCTCTCCTTTTTCTCCGGGTCAAATTCATAGGCCCAGATAGCGTCAGGTACATGGGGATAGACTTCCGCCTCAAAATATTTCTCTGGGTCCTGGGTGAGCTTGATGATTTCGGTGTCCTTGGTAGTAGTATCCTTGATCATTTCGCCCTTGCGATCTTTCTGAACCACGGCAGTTTTGTCTATCACCGCCAGCACCCTGGCAATGCCGGTCAACCGGCTGGCAGACATCCCTTCAACCTTGCCCAGCAGTGATTTCAGGTGCTTTTCAAACTCGCTGTAATCCATAAACACATGGTCAGAACAGTTGGCTTCCAGGATGGTCAACACATCCGCCACAAACTGCTGCCCCGCTAGATATTTCTGATATTTCTTCTCATCGGCAGCACTGCGAGGTTTCATCTCTTTCAGCTGTTTAAAATCCGTCTCATTGAAAATGCTGGAGTTGCTGGTAAAGTAGCTGCTGGTCCGCAGCCGCTCAATGCTCTCCGCATCCAGCACACCCCGGCGCTGCAACGGCTGGTAGACCGCATACTCCTTGTACATAAACTCTTCGTTCGGGAAAATCTTGCAGTACTGATTTTCCTCAAAGTTGGAGTACAGCTCGGTGATTTTCACCATGCTATCCCGATCAATTTCACGACGCTTTTTGCCCAAAGATTTGCGCAGGGGCTTCCACATATCCACCGCATTGATCAGCTGCACCTTTCCACGGCGGTCAGGGCGCTTATTGCGGGACAGAATAAAGATATAAATGCCGATGTCGGTGTTATAGAAAAGCTGGGTAGGCAGGGCAATAATGGCTTCAATTAAATCTTCCTCCAGCATCCAGCGCCGAATCTGGCTTTCACCGCTGGTGGTTCCGCCGGAGAAAAGAGGCGAACCATTGGTAATAATCGCTGCACGTCCGTTTTTCTCATCCAGCTTATTGATGGCGTGCTGCATGAACAGCAGCTGGGCGTCACCGGTTCCGGGAAGACCGTACTCAAACCGTCCGCCCTTCTTGTTTTCCTCACGAACTTTCTTCTCCTGTCCTTCCGGTGCATCTTTGCCTCCCCAGGGCGTACCAAACGGAGGATTCATAATCACCAGCCGCATCTTCTGATCCGGAAAGCAGTCCGTTTTCAGGGTATTGGCTTCCTCATCACCCATGATGTTTTTCACATCTTGGCCTTTGATGAGCATATCTGCCAGACAAATGGCGTAGGATTCGGGGTTGATTTCCTGTCCAAACAAACGCACATCCACATAGGGATTTTTGCGGCGCAGGAAGTCATAGGTAGTGGACAGCATACCGCCCGAACCGCAGGCGGCGTCCAGTACAGTGGCGATCTTACCCTCATCGGTCAGCAGGTCGTTGCAGCCCTCTGCCAGCAGTACATTGACCATCAGACGAATCACTTCACGGGGCGTATAGTGATCACCGGCCTCGGCGTTTTCAGAAAAACGACGGATAATATCCTCGAAAATGTAACCCATCTTCATGCTGTCTACATGAGCGGGGTACAAATCCAAATCAGAGAACTTTTTAACCACGCTGTAAAGGCGGTTGCTCTTATCCATTTTGTCGATCTGGGTGCTGATTTTCAGCAGCTTTTCCAGAATCAGCTGGATGTTGGCGGAAAAGCCTTCAATGTAAGACTTGAGATTGGACGCAATGCTGTCGCTGTCATCCAGAAGGCGTTTCAGGGTAAATTCATTGGTGTTGTAAAAGGGATATTTGGAAATCTGGCAAAGAAGCGCAGCTGGGAGGTTAGGGTTCTGCTTGTACTTTGCTACAACTGCATCTTTGGTAGACTCTAAAGCGCACTCAAACCGGCGGATGATGACCATGGGGATAATAACGTCCTTATATTTATCCGAGGTATAGGCACCACGGAGGGAGTTGGCAATGGACCAGACCAACCCAACTTCCTTGCTTACGTCAATGGACGTATCATCAAACATTACTTCGTAAAAATACTTATCTCTCATTTTGTGGGTTCTCCTTCTCTATTCTCTTGAAAAGACGCAAACAGGGCGGCAACACTTTTGATCTGATCAGGAGTCAAATTGCAGCCTTCCAGCTTTCGCATTGCATCTACTAAATCCTTGTTTTGTATGATAGTTCGGCAAATATCTGGTGGAGGAACTTTCCGAATCGCCATATACAGACGATCCATACGCTGGCGTGTCTGCAAATCTGGTTTTAGCTCCTTAATCAGCTTGTCATAGACCTCCGCTGTTGGAGCGTTAACACCGTCTTCTATATATTTCATGTTAGAACGGGGAAGACCAACCCTTTTGGCTAATTGGGATTGGCTGAGCGTTCCACGGCATCGCACGATTAAAGCACCAAGGTTCTTCTTGGCTTTTTCTGAAGATTTATCAGCAGCCACTTTTGCGGGCAATTCGGCTCCTCCTTTCTATAATCGTTCTACGTTCTATAACACAGAACAATTATACTACATTTGCTGATTGTTAGTCAAATTATCGAGAGTCATCTTTAGTAATCGGGTAGGAAGCTAAGGAAGCCAATTCTTCCTTAGCTTAGCTCCTCCCACACCACCGGAGATGCCGTTCGGCGTCCGGCGGTTCAAAGTACCAACGTGATTGGTTGAAATGTATGAACTTTTGTGTAATGGTCTACTAAACTGAGTAGACCTTTTTGTTTGAGTACCTTGTTCGTTATCCATCTCCCTAGCCATCTCCCTGTCCTGCAGTATCCCTTTCGTGTGTTGGCATATAGCCAGCACCAGTATCTTGGCATGCCCAGAAAATAAAGGTGGTTCGCTCGGTTTTTGACTGTCTTCCATTGTTTCCAGTAACACATTCGGATATGAAATCGGATTTTGTCTTCTATTCGGGTCAATATCCTTTTCATATCCGCAATTCGATAGTAGTTAATCCACCCTCGGGTTACCTCATTAATCTTCTTCATTCGGTATTCCATTGATACTCCCCAATTCCGCTTTAACAGCGGTTTCAGTTTGTATTCTAGTTTCTTCACCGATTTGATATGGGGTTTCGGCTTCCATTCTCCATTCTTCTGGTAGAAGCTAAATCCCAGATATTTGATCTCCTTCGGTCTGGCTACTTTCGTCTTTGTCGCGTTCACTTCTACACGCAGGTGTTCTGTTAACCATTTTGTGACTGAGCTCATGACTCGATTCGTTGCCGCTTCACTTTTTACGCAGATTATGCAGTCGTCCGCGTACCGGACAAAATGCAGCCCTCTCGACGTTAGCTCTTTGTCAAATTCATTCAAATAGATGTTTGCCAGAAGTGGACTGATCGGGGATCCTTGTGCTGTTCCGATCTTCGTTTCTTCATAAGTACCTTCTACCAGTACGCCTCCCTGTAAGATTCGTCTTACTAAGGATTCTGTATCTGGATCTTTGATCACCTTATGAACCAGAATCATCAGAATATCCTGATTCACATTGTCGAAGAATTTAGAGAGGTCCAGATCCACGATCCAGTCATACCCATCGTTCATGAATTCCAGTGCTTTAATTACCGCTTGTTCCGCTTTTCTTCCCGGGCGGAATCCGTAGCTGTTTTCTGAGAATTCCTTTTCAAAGATGGGGGTTAGTACTTGGCATACCGCTTGTTCTATCCACCGATCTTTGACTGCTGGTACTCCCAGGTTTCTCTTGCTTCCGTCCTCTTTTGGGATTTCTACACGTCTTACGGGTAAGGGTTTGTATTTCCTTCGCCGTATTGCTTCACACAGTTCTTCCCCGTGCTCTTCAATAAACTTCGGTAACTCACTGGTCTTCATGCGGTCGACCCCCGCACTTCCTTTGTTACTCATCACTTTACACTTGGCTTCTTCCAGGTTTTCCTTGGATAGAATCCGTTCTATCATTTCTGTTGTCATGTCTGCTTTTTCCTTTCCGTCGCTTGTTATCCCCCAATCTTCACAACCCTGGAGGCTGAACACAGATTGTTCTGAGGGGATAACCTACATTCTTGAATCTCAAAGCTGGTTCTTTGTTCTGCCCTTCGCTCCCTTCCCGTTACGGAACTTCTTCGCTACTATGGCTTCTGCTGAGAGTCTGCCCCCTTGGGCATTCCTTATCGTTCGTTGTTACTACGTTTCCACTGCGTGACGTTCTTCACCTCGTTTCCACGTCGATAAGGTCTCCCCGAAGAAGGTGTGATAACTTTCCTCTCGTGCAGCCTCCGAATTTACTGTTTCGCCATGTTCGGCAACTTGGACTTCTCTTTGTTGTGCAAGGTCGTCCCGGCTAGCAGCCTCCTATTCGATTTCTGTTCGTAAGCCCGAGATTTTGCCCGTTGGTTTTCCCAACATCCAGCTTCCTTCAGCCATTACCTCACGATAATCGCCTTGCCTTCGGCTAGCGCTTTAATGCTTGTTGCCACAACCGCGCAACGGACTTTCACCGTCTAGTTATCACCCATGTCGGGTGTACAGAAAAAAGCACACTAACGACTAAGTCGCTAACGTGCTTTTAATCATAAGTTTTTCGTATTTATATTATATTGAAATACTTTAGTGCTTCCATAATCGCTGCCTGTTTTTCAACTGGGCACTGTGGCTGCTTTGCATACCCAGATTTCGGTTTATTAAAATTTTCACGCTCAATGATACCACATTTATACTTCATCTGAGTACTAATACAGGCTACTGACTTTCATACCGCTATGCTCCAGCACATCGCCTTAATTTCTTCATAGGTAGCCTTGCTCTCCGCAGCAGTAAGATCCAACTCATCCATCTTAATCTCAACCTCGATATGCTGCTTCGTATTTAGTTTGGACAATAAGCATACCGTTTCCACATGGCTTGAAAGGCCCTGATTGATAACAACATAATCGTGATATTTCGGAATAGTCCGTTTGTCTACGGAAACATATCAACGGTTTTTACAATCCAAAATATACCTACACTATTGCTGTTCATTTTACTGTCTAACCCCCGTTTGCAACAGGGAAATGGTCAGCGTTTTTCTTTGTATTTACTATTATAGTGACGACTTCAGCAGCCAGCAATCCCCGTTGCCTCAACCCTGGCGGTTTCGTGTGCAGGGGATAGGTCAACGGCATTTTCACAAGATTTAGAACTGTGTAAGTCCCATGCACTCGACCTTGTTATGCCTGAAAATCCGGCATTGAAAAAGCAAAGCAATTTTATTACTTCTTCGCATTTTCTTCCAATTCCAGCATGTACTTATCAAAGTCAGACATAAATAATCTGTCCTGAATGACTCGATACTTTTCAAATTCAGTCTCCGCTTTAGCCTTGGCAATCTCTGCTGTGATTTTGCCCGCATCCTGAAGGACCTCTCTGTCATCAGCCATCAGGAATAGATCCAAACGCTTTGCCCAGTCCTCCATTGTCATCGGGATGTGACGTTCTGCACGGTCCTCTGCCAAGTCCAGATATGCCGAAACGATACGCTCTAATGAACGCATTTCCTTCTCAGAAAGATAATTCTTTGCAACACTCACATCACTTTTTACAATCTTGCCTTCCGGTGCGGCTGCCCAAGTGGCCAGTCCCATATGTGGCTTATCTGCATCAGCTCGCTCGTAAATCAACTCTGCTGCCGTGTGACCGTGAACTGCATAATGCATCTTATTCTGCACCTTGGCAAAGAACTGCTTTGTCGTTTTTGCTGTGCGATCATAATCAAGAGCAGTAGCATAAATGTCCGTTATCTTCTGATAGAACCTACGCTCAGACAAACGGATCTCACGAATTTGCTCAAGCAAACGGTCAAAGTATTCTACCGTAAGCACCGATCCACCATTTTTCAAACGCTCATCATCCATAACCCATCCCTTGATGGTATAGTCCTTGGCAATTTGATTGACCCATTTACGAAACTGCACCGCACGCTCAGAATTTACCTTAAAGCCTACTGCAATAATCATCTCTAAGGAATAGTGATTTGTGCTGTAGCTTTTTCCGTCATCGGCAGTTATTCGAAATTTTCGAATAACTGAATCCTCCTGTAACTCACTGTCCTCAAAGATTTTCTTAATATGATAATTTATAGTGTTAGTACCGACATCGTACAACGTAGCCATCATTTTCTGTGTCAGCCATATATTCTCATCCTCATAGCGCATCTCAATACTATCCTGCTGATCACCAACAGAGGCAACATAGGTTAAGTATTCTGCTGCACTGGAACGGATGGTTACTTCGTTTTTTTTCTTTTTCAAATAGGAGGACCTCCTTTAACGTCCCAAAATCATTATTCTGCCTGTGCATCAAAGGATTGTTTCACAATTTCCATGATTTGATCTAATTCATCCTGATGCTCCATAAACAATTCTACATCGCCATTTCCCCAACGCCCTAAACCGGTAATATCTTTGCAAATACCGTTAGGGTCATTAATCTCTGAAAACTTCATATTAATCGAGATACGCAATCTTTGTTTCTGAAAAACAATATCAACAAAATTAGTATCCAGTTTATAGGCAACATACAACTTTTTATATTCCTTCTTAACCGCAGGGGATAAGTTCATAATGCGCTTATCTAAAGACTCGAACAGTATTCTTGTAAAAGCATTCACATCATACGTTTCCAAGGAATACTTCTGCACTGTTTTTTCTTCTACTTGATATGGCGCAAGTTCTGCAGCTGTTAAAGTTGGATATGGCCAAATAGATTCTGCTTTCTTTGATAATTCGTTTGCTCTCTCTTGGATATGTTTTTCATTCCACTTATTTTGTAAAACCACATATTTATTAAGCCTAAGTGCACTTTCTTTGAATCCACCCGGCATATCCATCTTTTCCAAGAAAGGTCTGTCACTCATCTCAGAATTATATGCAGTCAAAGTAAGATTGCCAATTGTATGTAAATACTTTTTCTGAACCTCCTGCCACTCGGCACCAAGATCAGCTTGCCACTCTGAAGAAAGATTTTTGTTCTGCGGCATAATATGCTCAATGGTATAATTCTCTATTATAATTGGAGCTTTGTTTTCAAAGTTTTCCAAACGACTAAGAATATAATTTCTAGCACGCATATTATAAATATCACGGCTTTCAAATGCACCTTCAAACTTATCGTTATCCGGGAATTCTTTATATGTATCCTGCATCACGAAAAATGCCTTAACAGAATTCATATAATCATCTGGTCTAATATAATTTTTCAACGTTGCAAATGTTTTGTTCATTGAGTTGGTCGGAATCTCACAAATTGCACGTCTCAGAACATAGCTAATACAAAGCTTCAGAATTTCCTTTAGTTCATCTGATGTAATTAGTCCTTCTACGCAGTCATGATGAATTTTCAGCAAGAACGGGTAAGATACCTCCATTCTTAAATCGATAATGTCCTCATATAACTTCTTTAAATCCGTGTCAGTATTTCGCTTGAATACAATGTTTGTATAATATTTTGCATATTCAAGCAAATCTTGACATAATTCTCTGATAGTTCCAAATTCACAATTCAAATGATACAATTTAAATTCTTCATATACACGTCCTTGCTTTGGAATACGAGAAAGTTTCATAGTCAAGTAATGACGGAAGAAAGCATCCATTACCGTTCCTTGCGTTTCATAGATAAACAGCTGTTCCATCGGCCGCCAAAGATGTTCATATACATAAGTTTGTTCAGATGGCTCTAATCCCATCAAAACATAGTTACGAATCAAATCAGATTCAGAAAGTTCCTTACCAGTAGAATTCAAACTTTCAAAAATTGCCTGTGCATCGTCAACAGCACGATCTAATGTGATATTAACAATTTGTAATTTTCCAATTGACTCATATACCTCTGCAGGCTGAATTTCTTTATCAGCCAGCTTGCTAGCAAAAAAACTGTAATTTTCAATCAGTCTTGATCTAGTGCCTTCTGCAATTGGCTTTTCCTCAACAAGGCTTATAAGAATATCTCTATCTGTTTCAGTCAGCAGTAACTTATATCGTTCATCACCACTTTCATACTCGTTTTTTAGAAGCATATTATCTATACGACGAGCATTGATTGTTGTGTCATTCGGATTCTTTATTGCATAATCGCGCAAAGCCAGAAGAAGCAGTGTTAAGGTAGTCATTCGCTGTTGGCCGTCAATAATCATATATTTCTGAACACCTGTTGGCATTGCCTGTTCAGCAATATTAACAATAGAACCTACAAAATGGCCCACTTTACCTTTTCTCTGCATCTCTACAATATCGTTCCAAAGTCGTTTACACTGATCTATATCCCAGCTGTAGAATCTCTGATAAACCGGAATCAAGAATTGCTTATTTCCGTTCAATATCTCATAAATATTGCCTTTACGTGCATCCATATCGCACCTCCATTACTTCTTTTCTCCATAAGAAACCGTATCCTCTGCCACTTTGCTTAGTTCTATTTCAGATACATATTTATAGAGTTTTTCCTCTTTTCGTGGTTCCACATTATCCGTCCAAAGCTCACACTGACTAATTACTGTGCTTATTGCAAAATCATAGTCTTCCGGCGGATACTTATATTTCTTAAGGAGTCGCTTAACCATCTTACGCATCTGCGCTCTAGCAGTTTCTTTCTTCTGCCAATCGATAGTGCGATTCTTACGAAGCATTTCTGTAAGTTCTCTTGTCAAAGCAATCAATTCATCATTCTTATAAAAATCCTTGATATGCTCCGGTTTTGTAAGAGCATCATAAAACGCAAGTTCTTCTTGTGAAAGCCCCAGTTCCTGACCATTCTTATAGAGATTTGCAATCTCTTCTGCAGTTTTCAGAAGTTCTTTAATAACCTCTTCATTAGTGATTAGTCCATTATAATAAGAGTTCATCAGTTGTGCTATCTTCTCCGAGAATTTTTGTGACTGTACCACATTTGTTCTCTTGTAAAGAGCCACTTGCTCAGCCATAAGTTTTTTCAAAATCTCAACAGCTATATTTTTTTCCTTCATTCTAGAGATTTCGTCCAGGACTGCTGGATCAAACAGGCTGAATTTTTCACCGCTACTCTTGCTGCTGTCAAATAAGCTGATGACACCTTCGCTCTGTACTGCCGCTTTCAAAAGTTCATTGATTTGATCATTAATCTCAGTAAGTGACAAACTTTTTCCACCTGTTCCACCATACGTGATCTTAATAACAGTAGAACGCAAAGCCTCCATATAAGCCGCTTCATGGCGTTCCTGCTCTGTTGTCATACTGGAACAAAGCGAGTGTGATTGTTTCAAAAGCATGGCTTCCTTCAAAAACAAATCTTTTCTTTCTGGTACACTTGCATCGAGAATAAAGTTTACGCCACCCGTAATAAGCTTAGCCATTGTAAGTGGAGAGCCACCTATAAATCCGTTAAAATCAAAGCCATGCAATAAATCCTTGCAAACTTGTAGCTTTTCCTGAAACTTCGGATATGCCATCTTTGCAATGTTCATATCACCGTATTTAGATTGATCGCGTTTCGTATATTCCTTCATTGCAGCCTTTAAAGCTGATGCAATTCCAACATAGTCTACGATCAATCCGCCCTCTTTATCCTTGAATACACGGTTAACACGAGCAATAGCCTGCATCAAGTTATAACCATGCATCGGCTTATACACATACATAGTAGCCAAAGAAGGTACATCAAAACCGGTGAGCCACATATCAACTACAATAGCAATCTTCATCGGGTCATTGTTATCTTTAAACTTCCTTGCAAGCTCTTCTTTGTGCGATTTTGTTCCGATGATCTCTTTCCAATCTTCCGGATCGTTGTTGCCGCCAGTCATAACTACACCGACTTTATCCGTCCATTCAGGTCTAATTTTCAAGATTCGGCGATAGATTTTCATTGCAATCGGACGAGAATACGCCACAATCATGGCTTTACCCGTCAGAAGATTTGCTCTATATTTTTCGTAATGTTCAACAATATCATCACAAAGAGATTCTATTGTTGAATCAGCTCCCAGTACACTTTCCATCTGACCAAGCATTTTTTTACTCTTCTCGATTGTTTGTGCATCGGACTGCTGCTCTAAGACATCATAAGTAGAATCAATTAACGCCAATGTGTTCTCATCCAACTTCAAATGAACAACTCGGCTTTCATAATAAACCGGACGAGTAGCACCGTCTTCCACGGCCTGTGTCATATCATAGACATCAATATAATCACCAAAAACTTCACGAGTGTTTCTGTCTTTGGCTGAAATCGGTGTACCGGTAAATCCGATAAATGTAGCATTCGGCAATGCGTCATGGATAATACGAGCATTACCAATTACAGTATGCGCTTCCTTTTCACCTTTTTCATTCTCTGACATAACGATTTTTTCATCAAAACCATACTGCCCACGATGCGCTTCATCTGCCATAACAACAATGTTTCTGCGTTCTGACAAAGCTTTCTCTCCACGTTCAAACTTGAACATTGTTGTAAATATAATTCCATTTGCACTTCTGCCATCAAGAAGTGACTTCAAATGTTCCTTGCTCTCTGCCTGTACCGGTGTCTGACGCAAGAAATCTGCGCATTGTGAGAACTGTACATAAAGCTGATCATCCAGATCAATACGGTCTGTCATAACTACGATAGTTGGACTATCTAATGCATCTTGCAATAAATGTGCATAGAATACCATCGACAATGACTTACCAGAGCCCTGTGTATGCCAGAACACACCACCCTTACCATCGGTCTTCGTTGCCACCTTTGCTTTCTCTATCGCTTTGCGAACAGCAAAATACTGATGGTATCCGGCTAACACTTTGAAACGACTATTGCTAACGCCTGAGAAAAGAATAAAATTTTTCAAAATATCCAACAGACGTTCCTTTTGGAACATACCCTCATAGAAGGTTTCAAAGGAAGCATACGCAGTATCTTCGTAATTACCGTCTTTGGTTTTCCATTCCATAAAACGATCTAAGCCGGATGTGATAGTTCCGGCCTTATTTGTAGACAATTCGCTAATTACACAGATTGCATTGTAATAAAAGATAGATGGAATATCTTGCATGTAGTTGCGGATTTGATGGTAGGCATTCTCTGCACCACCTTCATCTTTAGCCGGACTCTTCAATTCCATCAAAACAAGGGGCAATCCATTAATAAATAGAATAATGTCCGGACGACGGTTATTTCCGTTTTCTAAAAACGTAAACTGATTTACCACATAGAAAGAGTTGTTCTTTACATTTGCATAATCAATCAAGCGTACAATAGATGATTGCTCCTCGCCCTTTACAAAGAACTTAACCGTGATACCATTTTGCAGATAATCCATGAAAATGATATTCTTCTGCAACAGACTTCCAGTATCAAAATTCTTCAATTTGGCTAGTGCCTCATCTATAGCTTCTACAGGCAGACCACGGTTGATACGCACCAAGCTATCTCTCAGAATAGAGTCCAGAAGCGGACTGGTATAATCTCTATCAAAATCCGGAGCGTAGAGGTGGTCATAGCCCATGTTTTCAAACAATTCAATGATTGCTTGTTCGTATGTATCTTCTGTAAATAAACTCGGCATATTCAACCTCCTGTAATTTTCGTTATGTTTCTATGGTAAACAAGAATTTAGCGGCTTAAAGGTCGATGTCGGAGACATCAAGCTCGCCGGACATTAGTTTTGGAAGTAGTGTATCTCTTAACGAAGCAAGTTTGACATTTTCGTTGTTATTTGCTTCCCATTTAGCCATCAATGAACCTGCAAATTCCTCGAATTTTGCAAGTGTATCTTCATCGGGAACTAATACAGCTACCTTTTTCATATCTCCCTGTGTGATAAGTGGTTGCGTTGAACCTCGATTCATTGATGCATAATCTATTCTGTGCAGAATTTGATTAGTAAATTCGTAATAAGGACTTGTTATTACAAGAGTATTATCAGAAGTCCAGCAAGGAGTGTTGAACCTTTGAATAACGCCGTGTGTTCCAACTCTTCCGGTAACAAGAATCTTATCTGTGTGGTTTGCTTCAGAAGTAAATCCCATAACGGATGCCGCACCGACAATAGAAATAGGAGTCTTTTCATTACAAGTGTCTGATTTTACAGGTGGACGTTTTCCGCTTGCAATATCTGCAATCGTTGAAAGTTCTTGATAGCTCCAATTTTCAGGACAAACGCCATTTGTGATTTCAAAATCTTCAAACCACGACTGATAAAGGACAGAAACTTGTTGCTCTAAATTCTTGTTTATCTTATCATTCACTTTTATTTTTTCATCTATATTCAACAGAAAACGAGCGATACGCTCTTGAGTTTCTTTTTCTTTTGGAAAAGAAATCACAATTTCTTCCTGCAATCTTTTTCGATTTATTTCAGTCTGACCGGTTGAGCCTTCCGCAAGCGTTTCAATTTTAGGTTGGAACGCTTTAACCGCATACCCATAATAAATAGAATCAATTTCCTCGGTTGGACGAAGAAGTATCATATGTCCATCTATTGTTGTTGGGGTTGGCACTTCATACAATTGAGCAACACGACCAGCAGTTCCAGTACCGGTAGAGTTAATCAGCACATCTCCTGGTTGAAGCATTTTATCAGCGGGCACTTTCTTTTTTGAACAGTCATGTAATCTTGATTCCTCATACTTGATTTCAAAATTTCGATTACATTTCTGATTTAACACACGAACTGTATTCTCATTTTCTCTTTCTACATATTTAGGTGGAATGCCTTTAGACATAAATGATGTGATTTCTCCCAAACATCTTTTTCTCCACTCTGTCATATTGTCACCTTCCTAACTAATATATTTCTTGTGAGCCAACTTAACATTGCTCTGCTTGACCATTGCATACTGCAAGGTTGTATCTATTCGTTTATGCCCTAAGAGCTGTTGTAACTGCTCTATAGGCATTCCCTTATCAATTGCCATCGTTGCAAGTGTCCTGCGGAACTTATGCGGATGGACTTTTTGTATATCTAACTGCTTACCCATTTCACGCAGACGAGATTCGATACCGCCAATTTTGATTCTCTCATGTGGAGAACGCAAAGTGACGAACAATGCCGGATTATCATCCGTTCTGCTATCAATATAGTTTTGCAAATGAATCTTTGTCCGGGCATCAAAGTAAACAATGCGTTCCTTATCGCCTTTACCGAAAACCACACATTCACGCTCGTTAAAATTGATGTCTGCTTTGTTCAGCAAAACCATTTCACCGATACGCATTCCAGTGGAAGCAAGCATATCAATCATCGCCAAATCTCGAAGTTCTGTGCAACTATCACGCATTTTTTCCAAATCTTCATCTGTATAGGTTTCCTTGATGTTAGTAGCCGTTTTCACCTTATGGATACGGCGAACAGGACTTTTCAGAATGTAATCTTCATCCTCCAACCAAGAGAAAAAACTGGATAAAATCCTGCGGATATTGTCAATCGTCACACGACTGGATTGATTTTTGCTTTGATAATCCGTCAAATAGGAACGCAAATCCTCTGTCTGAATGTGGCGGATGCCTTTGCTTATCGAAGCTACCATCGTCTCAATAGTTGTGCGATAATATTTCAGTGTTTTCTCTGAACAGCCTTCAATCCGCTTTGCCGAAACAAAAGCGTCTATCAGCTTTGGATTGTCGTCTGCATCCTTCTTTTCTGTCTGTGCTGTAATCTCACAGCCAAACAGTGTGTTTTCAAGCACCTTTTGCAACTGCTGCATTTGGGCATTGTCGAGGTGTGGTAGCATTTGCTGCATCACCTCTGAAATAATTTGTTGTTTCATAGGTCATTCTCCTTCAAATTTATTTTCCAGAGAACGACTCAACGGCAGTTCCGTTGGCTTTATCTCCCGCCGTTGGTGGGAGTTTTATTCTTAATAAAGGTCTATATCATCGTGATCTTCTCCATCATAATGATTATAATAATGAAATCCATCTTCAAGTGGTTTCCCACACCTACAGCAAACATCCCAATATCCCCATTCTTCAATTTCTGATGTAACAGACGATATGGATGAACATTTACAGTAGCCTACTTTTTCAATTGGCACACCTTTAAAATACATCATTTTGTCTTCCTCCCTATGTTAAACAAGAATTTAGAGCTGCAAGCAGCCGCTTTGTTTACAAATTTCTATGATCAGGCAGAAACAGAAATCGGCTTTACTGAAATAATTCAAATTCTCGGCGGTGGCACACCTAAAACCGGTGAAAGCTCGTATTGGAATGGCGATATACCGTTCTTTACTCCTAAAGATGTAGGCTCGCCTTACACTCTCACCACTGAAAAGACAATTACCGAGGAAGGTCTGGCTCATTGCAATAGCCGTCTCTATCCTATAAACACTGTTTTTGTTACAGCACGAGGTACAGTAGGTAAAGTCAGTTTGCCGGGTGTCCCTATGGCAATGAATCAGTCGTGTTATGCACTCGTCGACAAGGACACACCCCAGCTCCTTGTTTATTTCTACACTCTTAAAGCGGTTGATAGACTGAAACATAAAGCAAGCGGGGCTGTGTTCGATGCTATTACAACCAGAGATTTTGAGGCGGAGAATATCATGAAACTCTCTAACGATGACACAAAAGCCTTTCTGGATGTAGCTGAGCCGATTTATCAGGCTGTATTAAATAATTCCATCGAGAATTTGCGGCTTGCTGAACTGAGAGATTCCTTGCTACCGAAGCTGATGTCCGGCGAGATTGATGTCTCCAACATCCAGCTTTAAGCCGCTAAATTCTTGTTTATCTTATCATTGAGTGCAATTTTATCATCAAACGCCTTCAGGAATGAGCCGATTTTTTCTTGTTCAACTAATGGTGGAACATCAATTTCAAGATTCTTTACCACATCCGTCTGCACACGCTGTCGTCCAGATGAACCGACCATAGATTTTATTGCCGGTTCTCTTACTTCTGGGCTGCAAACGAGATAGTACAAATAGTCCTTATCAGCGATTCCTTCTTTTGCTCGGAATACGATATACTCCGTTGAGCCAAAGCCAACTTCTCCATCATTTAAGATTGAGACCTGAGCTGTTTTTCCGTTTTCTAAACACGGCGTAATTCGTGCCATAATTGTATCTCCATTACGGAACTTCGTACCACCAGAAAAACATTCTTCAACATAATATGGAATATCGCGATAAAATGGGCGGAGCACATCCATAGGGATTTTCTTAGCTATAGCACCTTTTTTTACTGTTTCTCTCGGATTGAAATCTGCAATATCAGAGAGCTTCTTTTTTGTCCATTCAGATTTCATACCCAATCGCCTCCAGTTTTTCATGAATTACAAATTCGTTTATTCTTTCTTGTCCTGTATTCATAAGCTAACTCTCACTTTCAGTTTCATCTTCATCCGTTCTATAAGCATCTTCAACCGAATAAGTAGCATCATCCAGCATCTTAACATCTATGCCTATGTTGATTGTGTCCTGTGTTTTTCCCCCATCCTTCAATTCGTATATAAACTGCAAAGCAGCTTCAATATAATATTCAATTCCATTCTCGTCCGAATTCAAAGATTCAATATTATCAATGCTAATCAAATGAGCTGTAGTTGAAGTAATCAAACGTCCTTTTTCAACAAGACCAAAGTCTCGCTCTATTATCTGCACAGAAAAATCTCCAGAATTTAACCAATCAACAATTTCCTTATTTTCATCATAATCTTCAATTGGTTGATACGAATATTTGTCAATTTCCTTTGCCCACGCTTCTAACTGTACCTTAACTTCATTTTCATTTTTGCATATGAACAGTGATGAATCTGATACATTTTCTGCAAACTCCTTTAGCAGAAATTCTCCAAAAGCATTATCTTTGGAATAGTATATGATTTTTGAGTTGCGGTGTTTTAATGCAAATTCCAAAACACTTTCCCATAGCAATGCATCCTTAAATCCTTTATCAGACTTTTTGTCTTTTCCCTCAAATGGAGGCAACTTACTAAATGCACGATTTACAATGCTTTCAAACCTATTATTAGAAGCAATTGGAATTTCTATAACGCTATTTGCTCTTCCTGAAATCTCCTTCTTATATTCCTCAATCTTAATTTTTATATATTCTGGATAATTTATTGTAGGATTCTCCTGTATAGAATACTCAGGAAACTGTTTCTTTGATATTGTACTTTTATATGTAACAAGCAATTCATCATGCTTTTCTATAATCTGCTTCTCCATTTCACTCCAGACAACTGATGGGATAGCTATGGTTACATATTCATATATATCAAGTTGCTCAATCATACCAACTACATGTTCAAATGTTGCATTGAAGCTAAAAGTTGTGAAATCTGCCCTCTTTTCATATGCTTGAAACAACGCATTCGTATCAAAAATCAAACAATACGTTATTTCACTGCTTGAGCTCATATCCGATCGCCCCCAGCTTCTTCCTGATTTTGTCCTCCAGTTCATGCGACTTTGCAAACATTTCCGCAAGTTCAGATGTTAACCGATCCATCTTTTCTTCAAAGGGCTCATCGTCATCTTCCTGCTCTTCAATACCCACATAGCGTCCAGGTGTAAGGATATAATCTTGTTTCTCAATTTCAGCTGTATCCGTAACAGCACAAAATCCCTTAATATTTTCAAGTGTTCCGTCAACAAAAGCTTCGTAGGTTTCTGAAATCTTATTGATGTCTTCATCCGTCAGCTCACGAAGCTTTCGGCTCACCATTGTTCCCATCTTTCGAGCATCAATAAATAAAGTCTTTCCCGGTTGTTTTTTCTGCTTATTGATAAACCAAAGTGAAACTGGAATCTGCGTTGTATAGAAAAGCTGAGTAGGCATTGCAACAATGCACTCAACTAAATCAGCATTGATAATATTCTTACGAATATCACCCTCTCCGCCTGATTGAGAAGAAAGGGAACCATTTGCTAATACCATACCAATACGACCTGCTGGTGCAAGATGAAAAATCATATGCTGAAGCCATGCAAAGTTAGCATTCCCTGCTGGTGGTGTTCCGTATTTCCATCGCTGATCTTCTTTTAGTTTATCCAATCCCCAATCGGAAAGGTTAAAAGGGGGATTAGCCATAATATAATCTGCTCTCAACGTTGGATGACGATCATCAAGGAATGTATCTGCCGCATAGGTTCCAAGATCAGGCTCAATTCCACGAATTGCAAGATTCATCTGCGCCATCTTCCATGTAGTAGGGTTTGAGTCCTGACCATAGATAGAAATATTGCTGATGTTACCGCTGTGATTCTCAACAAACTTCGCAGACTGAACAAACATACCTCCTGAGCCACAACAAGGGTCATATACTCGTCCTTTGAAAGGTTTCAAGACTTCCACCAAAGTACGTACTACACATGATGGTGTAAAGAATTCACCACCACGTTTTCCCTCTTGCTCAGCAAACATAGAAAGACAATATTCATAGGTACGGCCCAAGATATCTTTTTCACTGCCGTGTTCAATCATCTGGATGTTGGTGAACAGGTCCACAACATCACCAAGTCTACGCTTGTCCAGCTCCAGACGTGCAAAGTTCTTAGGCAAAATATCCTTCAAACGCTTATTTTCTTTTTCGATAGCACGCATGGCATCATCGATCACCGTTCCGATTTCCGGAGTATGTGCTTTTGCTGCAATCTCACTCCAACGTGCACCAGCTGGTACAAAGAAGATACCCTCAGAAGTATATTCGTCGATATCCTCCTCGAATCCATCGCCTTCTTCAACAAGTTCCTGATACTTATCATCAAATCTATCTGAGATATACTTCAAAAAAATCAATCCCAGAACAACGTTCTTATATTCTGATGCATCCATATTGCCACGAAGCACGCAGGCTGCATCCCATATTTGTTTTTCAAATCCAATATCGGCTGTATTTTTGTCTGCCATTTTATTCTTATCCTTCCTGTTTTGCAGTTTCATCATGTTTTATCGGAATTCGCTCCATAATATCCTGTATATCGCAATCAAGGGATTCACAAATCCTAAGCAGGACTTCTGTTGTCACATTTTCATTTCTACCAAGCTTTGCTATAGAAGTAGCACTTACTTCACTCATTTCCTGTAGCTCTCGCTTTTTCAACCCTCGATCTATTAACATCTTCCAGAGTGGATTATAACTAAACTGCGTTTTTAATACTTTTTTACTCTTGCTCTTATTCTCCTTACTCATTTTGGTTCTCCTTATTCCATGCCCAACCAAATAATTCATAACCTCCAGATTCAAGTTCAATCACCTTACATTTTTCAATTGTAGTTCTAATCTCCTCGGCATAAAATTCATAAGATCTAAAAGATACAAATGCCTGTTTTTTCTGTTCTTTTATGGAATCATAATACCTTATCAAAGCTGTAAGAGTTGGCTTTTCTATTGGATCCATCAAGTCTGCGTCATGTACAACAAATGGAATATTTGATACCGCCATATTAGCCAAATCAAATGTGATCAAGCCCCTTTGACCAGCACCACTTCCGTCATCCCCCTTTGTTTCGAATGTGTAAGAATTAATTTTTTCCAAATTGAGTCTTGGTGGAATTAAATTCTTATCTCTAACAATTTTCACAGTGATTTCCTTCATTTTGTCATTCACAATGTCCTGAATATCTGAAAGCTGACTAGCAATAATTCTGTCTCGTGTTTCCGCATATTCCTTTGCTGTTTTCTTCAACTGACCAAAAGTTGTGTAATTCTCGTTAGCGGCCTTAAGGTTATTTAATTCCGTTGTAATACGAGCATATTCTTTCAATACAGCTTGTGTAACGTTTGGAATATTTTTTATTTCTGCAATTTGCTCTTTTATCTTTTTAATCTCACTTCCAAGCATTACATAAGTTGTGGCAAGATCAGCTTCACTTTCCTTAAATTCCTCCTGAAGGACTTTTGATAGCCCCTGATGGAATTTATCAATTTCAGCAATCGATTTGAATTCCACTCCCGGAAAAAATCTTTCCAAATCAGAATATGATCTCTTAAAAGACTTTTTGCCTTCAGTCATTTCTTTTCTCAGGGAATTAAGCTGCATCTGCACCCTTGCTCTCTGCCTGCTATAACTAAGTAACAAACTATTCAACTCACTTAGTTGCTGAGCCTGCATACTTGTAAGATCAAGTAATCCCTTACTACTGTTTTCAGCTAATTCGTTTTCTTTGATCTGCAATTCAGCAACTCTTGCTTCATTAGCTTTATATTCTTTGTCGCTGCTAGCCATTCTGATATGCTCATACGATACAGATTTTCCAAATGCTTTCTTCTCGTCTTCCGCAACCTTTGCCTGATTAATCTGCTGTTTAACAATGGCATATCTATAAAACTGCTTTAAATATCTTTTTATTTCATCTTCAACTTTTCCATCTTTTGCTTCTTGCAAAGGTCTGGAAGCATCCATTGTATCTCGTCCAAACACACGAATATGTTTAGACATCAACCCTCTCCAGGATAAGCCTTCAAATTTTAAATCGTACATTTCACCAAGGAAAGCGGTATATTCTTCGATAGTCATCGATTTCTTATCTTCACAAGGTACATATTGTCTGTCGCATCGGATTACCTCATTGTATTTGACAGTATTACGCATAAAAGAATATTCAATACCATCAAATTCTAAAGTAAAGCAAATGTTATGTTCTTTCACATTCTCATGCACTGCCAAACACTTGTTTATATAGTCTTTTCCACCAAACACAAAATCAATAATCATAAGTAATGTAGATTTTCCAATTGAGTTGGATCTATCCTCATCACCTACAATAGCATTCAGTCCTTTATGAAATATTATAGGTGCACGTACCTCACCATCTTTTCCACCAGTTTTAAATTTATCGCAGTATATTTCAACCAACATAGTGAAGCACACCTCCTTCAAGCTCTATTTTATTTAAGGCATACAGGCAATCCAAAATCTCCAGAAATTCCTGTATTCCTGACATCTTTCCTCTTGTTTTCTTATACAATTCAGAAGGTGTCATATCCTTCTTCTCCAGATATTTTAATATCACCGGAAATAATGCAAGGCTACTTTCCTTATATGAAGTTACTTTACTTGGAAATTTCATTTTTGTAAAACACCTCACAGTTCTGAATAAAAAAGCACACTACAATCCTACAAGCCATTTTTCCTTTGGTATCTCCTGCAAATGCTTTGTTATGAATCCATTCCGTCAGATTATAGATAACATCTTCTTGGGAAAGACCGGCTTTTTCCAACTTTTGAGAACTTAATTTTACTTCCCCGGCAATATCATCAAAGACATCTGTCATTTCTGAAAAAATGGTTTCTATGTATCTATAGTATTGAAGCACATGATTTCGCACATCATTCATTAACAACGCATCGCTGATTTTTTGATCTATTCTCAGTGCAGCATATTCAAGCTGCGGAAGCACGTCAGAAGGATTTATTGAAATCAACCCCTCTATTGCTGCTCTTATTTCTGCTTCTAATTCGATTCTATTAATTGCATTAATAGCCTTGTACTGTTTACTGGTAACTTGCTTTATCTCATAGAGTTTCTTATATTCATCAACCATAGGACTCATAAGATAGTTTTCAGAGGCCTCTTTGCTTAATGCAATTAGATTTTCCGGTGCGTCTAAATTCTTAGGTCTTGGATATACAGCATTAAATGTTGCAGCAAGTTCTGATGGCAAATCATCAGGAAATATCTGAGTAATCTCGTATTTCTTCTTAGGAATACCTTTTACTTCTTCCACTAATTTTTCATGAGTAAGCGGGCATTCATAATTCACCTCTGCTAACAATGGTGCATCCTGGTATTCAACTGCATTGGCAATGATTTTATTATTCCGCTGAAGTACATACATAAATACAGAATACAAAAAATAAGCATCGTCTTCCGCATCATATAACCTCTGAAATTCATTTTTCTTGCGTTGTGCAATCTCAGCATCCTGAATGATAATATTCATCAATTTTTGAAGCACATCATCTTTTGTATAAGGGTTTATATCCGACATTACCTTTTGCCTAAAATATTTTTCGACTTTAACAGCAATATCGTTTCTTAACGCGGCTTGCTTTATGTCGTCTGGGACAGGATCCTTCCTGCTTACCAGGCGACTTATTTTTTTAGAATTCAAATCGGTAGTACATAGAGAGTCTTCTTGTATCGTCACCGACTCAAGCAAAAATCTACCTGCACTTTCCTGCTTGTCATGTTGTATAAACCCATCCTGCATGATTGGGATAAGTGAAGATAATGTCATTTCATTCATATGTCCAATTCCTCCCTTACATGCCCTCGGTAAAAACATGGCAAAACAGTGGCAAAACGATGGCAAATACTTTTGATTCCCTATTTTTTATAATTTAGGCATGACTTGAAGTTAAGTTTCGCGATACTTACATGGTCATATTCTATCACACTTTCAAACAAATTTCTATGCTTTTTAATGAACATTTACGCTATCGCATAGTTTTTTGCATGAATTCACACTCATAAGTTAGGCAGGTGATTTTAATGACAAAATCAGAAAAAAGAATGTGGCTCACCAACATTGAGAATGCCTCTGATGCTGTGGCAGCCGAGTATGGTTCTGAAGTAGTCCAATCTGTGTTCTAGCGTTATGACGCTCATGGAACACACAATTTAAACCCTTGCTACTACAGTGAAGTTTTCGCTGATTTGGATCTTATGGCAAACGACAATTAAAACAAATCGCCCTGAGCAAGGCGTAAAACTACTTTCTTAATCATCAACTCACCATTTTCGTGGCCACGTGGTGTGTTCGTAGTTGATGAACAAGAGAACATTATCAATAGAGTGCCAGCTTACGAACGGCTGGTCACCGGAAAGAAGCGGAGTTATCCGCATGAGGTGACCATCTTATGAAAACACTGGCAGCCATAACGGTTATCTTCGCTTCGCACATGAAGCCAACGGAGGTAAAAAGTTATGGCAAGCAAAGACAATCAGAGTAAACAGTACCGTATCTACATCAAAGAAGCCAAGAGCTGGGTGGATGTCAACAAAGAATTCTATACAGACTATTACCGTGACATCAACGCTTATCGCAAGCGCCAACAGGAACATGGACGCTGCGCCTGTCCTGCCAGCAAGCGTTACTTATGCGACATGGATTGTATGACCTGTCCTTACGCTAAGGCTGGTGATCAACTTTCCCTCGATAATACCGTCAATGATGGGGAGGGAAATGAGAGGAGCTGGCTTGAAGATATGCCGGATGATGCACCAGCTATCGCTGAAGTATTGGAGGATGCTGAACTGCTACGTACCCTCTACGCTAAGCTGAACGAGCTGGACCCGGAAGGACGTCTCATCTGTCAGCTTATTATGGAAGGAAAATCGGAACGTGACTGCGGCAAGGAAATGGGCCTCTCTCGTAATACATTCGTGTATCGCAGAGACAAGCTGTTCCAGAAGCTCCGCTCCGAGCTTAAGAACTACATCTAATATGAATGGTCGTCCTCTGATTTTTCAGGGGACGATTTTTCTTTTCAAAAACTCTTTTATATTTTTTCGGCCAAACGGCAATCTCACCTCCATTGAGTAGTGTAAGGCGAAACAAAGCGACCTACAGAAAGCGAGGTGAACATCGTGAAACAGACTTTTCACAACCGAAGCGGCACTGACGCAGAAGTGATTGCAACTCTCACTGCAATCAGTCAAGTATCCGCAAGAATGGCGAAGAATCTCAGAATCATCGCCGCACACAGACAATCCGAGGAAGGAGGAACAGTAAATGTCAAAAATGAGCGATATGGCTATGACCATCGAAGAGCTGAGAAATGCTGCCGCTGCTATTAACGATGCAGCAAACTGGCTCGCACAGCAGTTTTCATCTGACGATAAGCAGCAAAATGAAAATATTACTGCTAAACCAGAAAAGAAAACAAAACCTGCACTGACTCTTGAGGAGGTTCGAGCTGTTCTGGCTGATAAATCTCGTGCCGGACATACAGCTGAAATTCGAGAACTCCTTAAAAAGTATGGCGCAAGCAAGTTGTCACTTATAGACCCGAAACATTATGAAGCCCTGCTTAGGGAAGCGGAGGTGCTCTAATATGCCACCTAAAGGACATGCAATCCTCTCCGCATCCTCTTCTGACCGCTGGCTCCACTGCCCACCGTCAGCAAGACTCTGCGAAACCTATGAGGATAAAGGCAGCAACTATGCTGCAGAAGGCACCGATGCCCACTCCCTTTGTGAGTACAAGCTCCGCAAGGCTCTCGGCATGGAAGCTACAGACCCTACCGAGAATCTCGACTGGTACAACGCTGAGATGGAGGATTGTGCCACCGGCTATGCCAGCTTCATCATGGAGCTTTTGGAAGAGACCAAACAAACCTGCTCCGACCCTGTTGTTCTGATTGAACAGCGAGTGGACTTCTCTCGCTGGGTGGAACAAGGCTTCGGAACCTCGGATGCCATTCTCATCAGCGACGGTACCATGCACGTGATTGACTATAAACACGGTCTTGGAATTCTCGTATCCGCTGAGAACAATCCGCAGATGAAGTGCTACGCCCTTGGCGCACTGGAACTCTTCGATGACATCTACGACATCGATACGGTTAGCATGACCATCTACCAGCCTAGACGTCAGAATGTTTCCACTTACGAGGTCAGCAAGGATGACTTGTATCAGTGGGCCGATGAAGTTCTGAAGCCTACCGCAGACCTTGCCTTTGCCGGAGACGGAAACTTCCTGTGTGGTGAATGGTGCGGATTCTGTAAAGCAAAGCATGAATGCCGAGCTAGAGCTGAAGCCAATCTTCTACTCGCACAGCACGATTTCAAGCTGCCGTCACTGTTGGAGGATTCGGAAATTGAAGTCATCCTCTCCCGTATCGACGAGCTGGTCTCTTGGGCAGGTGACATCAAGGAGTATGCACTCCAACAGGCAATCAGCGGTAAAGAATGGACCGGCTGGAAACTGGTCGAGGGTCGCTCCAACCGCAGATACATCAGTGAAGACGCCGTGTCGAAAGCTGTCGAAGCTGCTGGTTTTGACCCTTACGAAAAGAAACTGCTTGGTATCACAGCCATGCAAAAGCTGCTCGGTAAGTCTCGCTTCGAAGAGCTCCTTGCAGCCTATATCGAAAAGCCACAAGGCAAACCTACTCTTGTGCCGGAGAGCGATAAGCGCCCGGCAATGAACACAGCAAAAAATGATTTTATGGAGGAATACGACAATGAGTAAAAATGTAAAAATGACAAATCCCATGAAGGTTATCACTGGTCCTAACACACGCTGGAGCTACGCCAACGTCTGGGAACCAAAATCCATCAACGGCGGCACTCCGAAGTACAGTGTCAGCCTGATTATCCCGAAGTCTGACACCAAGACTGTCGCTAAGATTGAAGCGGCTATCGAAGCAGCCTACCGTGAAGGCGAATCCAAGCTCAAGGGCAACGGCAAGTCCGTACCGGCGCTTTCCGTACTTAAGACTCCTCTTCGTGACGGAGACCTTGAGAGACCGGATGACCCTGCATACGCTGGCAGCTACTTTGTAAATGCCAACGCCACTTCTGCTCCGGGCATCGTGGATGCAGACCGCAATCCTACCCTTACTCGTTCTGAGGTTTACTCCGGAGTCTACGGTCGTGCCAGCATCAGCTTCTATGCTTTCAACAGCTCTGGTAATAAGGGCATCGCCTGCGGCCTTAACAATCTGCAGAAGATTCGTGATGGCGAGCCTCTTGGTGGTAAGGCATCTGCTGAATCCGACTTCGCAACTGATGACGATGATGATTTCCTTGATTAATGGAGGTGGCAAACTATGGAGACAATCATGATTAGTACGATTCTTGTAAACATCTGTATCGGCTGCTTCGCTTGTGTGGGACTTGCTACTGCGGTCTCTATCATTCAGAGCATCATCAATGACCACAAGCGTGAAAAGCGTGAACAGGAAAAGGACAAGCGTGACCTCGAATACCATGAGAAGCGCATGAAGGACTTTAAGTAATCTATCAATCCGATGGCGGTGACCCTCACTGCCGCCATCGATATTTTTCGACAAAAGGAGACAATCTATGAATGAATTTGTAGAAACATTGAATCTCTTTATTGGCAATGTCATCGCCTATACCTTTTTGGTAGCAGTATATGGCTTCATCATTTATAACGTAGGGAAAATCATTCTCTATCTTATCCGCTATGCGGTATGCCACATCCGCCGTGACATCAATAAATACAAATCCAATAAAGATAAACAGTAACACGGCAGGCGGCAGGGATTTCTCTGCTGCCTGTTTTGTAGAAAGGACAATCTCATGAAAACACTCAGTATTGATATTGAGACCTACAGCGATGAGCCTCTTCAGAAGACCGGTGTCTATCGTTATGTGGAGTCTCCCAATTTTGAAATCTTACTCTTTGCTTACAGTGTAGACAGCCAGCCCGTTCAGGTTATCGACCTCGCCTGTGGAGAACAGATTCCGAAAGAGGTCCTTCTTGCCTTGGAGGATGAAACTGTCATCAAGTGGGCCTTCAACGCCACTTTTGAACGTATCTGCCTCTCTCGCTTCTTAGATTATCCGACCGGAGAATATCTGGATCCGAAAAGCTGGCGTTGCTCCATGGTATGGGCCGCCACGATGGGACTTCCCTTATCCCTTGAAGGAGTCGGAGCGGTTCTTGGACTTGAAAAACAAAAGCTCTCAGAAGGAAAAGACCTCATCAAATACTTCTGCCAGCCTTGTGCTCCCACAAAAACAAATGGACAGCGTACAAGAAATCGTCCATTCCATGCTCTGGACAAATGGGCCATGTTCAAAAAATATAATATCCGTGATGTAGAGACCGAGATGGGAATCCAGCAGAGACTAGCAAAGTTTCCGGTGCCAGCTCAGGTTTGGGAGGAATACCACGTGGACCAAGAAATCAACGACCGTGGTGTACGTTTGGACATGGAGCTTGTTGCTGCTGCCATCGAAATGGATACTCGCTCCAGAACGGAGCTGACCAAAACCATGAAGGAAATCACAGAACTTGAGAATCCTAACTCCGTCCAGCAGATGAAGGCTTGGCTTTCTGACAATGGTTTGGAAACAGATACTCTTGGCAAAAAGGCTGTGGCGGAGCTCCTAAAGTCTGCTTCTCCAAAGCTCTCACAGGTCCTCACCTTAAGACAGCAGTTGGCCAAGTCCTCTGTCCGCAAATATCAGGCGATGGAAAAGACCGTTTGCGCAGATGGTCGTGCCCGTGGCATGTTCCAGTTTTATGGTGCCAATCGAACCGGTAGATTCTCAGGTCGTAATATCCAGCTGCAGAACCTACCGCAAAACCATCTACAGGACCTTTCGGAAGCACGCTCTCTAGTACGCTCCGGTAACTTTGAAGCTGTGGAGCTTCTCTACGAAGATGTGCCGGATACACTTTCCCAGATTATCCGTACTACTTTCATTCCCAGAGAAGGAACGCAGTTTCTGGTGGCTGACTTTTCTGCTATCGAAGCCCGTGTCATCGCATGGTTTGCCGGTGAAAAATGGCGTCAAGATGTCTTTGCCAAAGGCGGAGATATCTACTGCGCCTCTGCCAGCCAGATGTTCAAGGTCCCTGTTGAGAAGCACGGCATCAATGGCCACCTGAGGCAAAAAGGCAAAATAGCTGAACTTGCTCTCGGCTACGGAGGCTCGGTCGGTGCCTTAAAAGCTATGGGGGCATTGGATATGGGGCTCACTGAAGAGGAGCTTCCTCCGCTGGTCGATGCATGGAGGCAGTCCAACCCGAACATCGTCAAATTCTGGTGGGATGTGGACCGTGCTGTCATGGAGGCCGTAAAGTTCAAGCACACCACATCCAACTATGGTCTGACCTTCTCCTGCAGGAGTGGCATGCTCTTTATTACTCTCCCATCGGGAAGAAAGCTGGCGTATGTGAAACCGAAGATTGGAATGAATAAGTTCGGTGGTCAGTGCATCACCTATGAAGGTGTCGGCGGCACTAAGAAATGGGAGCGTCTCGATTCCTATGGCCCGAAATTTGTCGAGAACATCGTGCAGGCAACGGCCCGTGATATTCTCTGCTATGCCATGCAGACACTCCGCTGCTGCTCCATTGTCATGCACATTCACGATGAAGTGGTCATTGAAGCGGACCCTCGCATGTCCTTAGATGCAGTCTGTGAACAAATGGGGCGTACTCCTCCTTGGGCCAAGGGACTACTTTTAAGAGCTGATGGCTATGCGACACCTTTTTATAAAAAAGATTAGATTTTTTCGGCCAAACGGCAAACTCATCTCCATTTAGTAGTGGAGATAGAAAATTTCATTTCTGTTTTTCGTCAAAATGGGACGTTCATCTCCAGTGGATATTAGAGATGGACGTCCTTTTTATGTCCATCCGGAAAGGAGGAACCTGACGTGTCAATCAGCAAATACAACAGCGAAGGCTATCCTGACCCTACTGCTTACGGCGCTCTTTCTTCTATCGAAAGTGAGACCCATGCACTGCGTGCTTTCAGACCAATCGTATATATCTGCTCTCCCTTTGCCGGAGACATCGAAAAGAACGTAGCTGCCGCCAGAGCCTACAGCCGCTTTGCAGTGGAACAAGGATATATCCCCATCGCACCACACCTGCTGTTTCCACAGTTTTTGAATGATAGCGACCAGAAGGAACGTGAACTCGGTCTTTTCTTCGGAAATGCCATCATGAGCAAGTGTTCTGAGGTCTGGGTCTTTGGAAGTCATATCTCTTCCGGCATGGAAGCAGAAATCAAACGAGCCAAGTGGTAGAATTACCGCCTGCGCTATTTCACTGAGAATCTTGAGGAGGTTTAACACATGTACGAAGTAAAAGAAAATTCAAGAATATTAAAAGACGGAACCGAAATCACGACCTATAGCAGAGATGTCGTCAGCTGCAACATTTTAGAGGCCGAAGCAGGAACCACCGGCTATCGTGGTGGTGATACCGGTCATGGTGGCCGCACTTATTTCCGTATTCAGGATGCAGCCTGCACGGACATGGAAATTCATAGCTATACCACTCGCTACGGCAGTAACGGTTTTGAAGTCTGCCTCGGTGGTGACTGCGAGCTGGAGACCATGATTCGAGCTTTAAAATTTATCACCAAGGTTCTGGAAGAGGAATCCAAGGAGGTGTATGACTAATGTTCACCATTTATTCTGCGGACGTTACCGGCAATCCCGGTAACTGCTCCTATCCGCATAAGCATGTCATTTTAGATGAGGACAGTCTGAAAGCTACCATCTGCCATGACTATGTCTGCGCCGAATATAAAAACAGCTACCGCAATGGCGATAACTTTATCGGCAGCGACTGCCTTCCTGTGGATTGCGATAACGACCACTCTGAGAATCCGGATGACTGGGTAACTCCCGACGATATCATGCAGGCCTTTCCGGGTGTCAGCTTTGCTATCCACTATAGTCGCTATAACAACCGTGAGAAAAACGGAAAGGCTGCAAGACCGAAGTTTCATGTCCTGTTTCCAATCGAATATGTATCGGATGCCTCTCTTTACAGCGATATGAAAAAGCTGGTCAATTCCATCTTCCCGTATTTCGATACACAGGCACTGGATGCCGCGCGTTTCTTCTTTGGAACGACTACAGCAGATGTCGCTCTCTATCCGGGCCGCATGAATCTGACTGAGTTCTTGGATGAGGACCTGTTCGATGAAGATTTACCGGACGGTCAATACGATGGCGCTTCTATTCCCGAAGGAAGCCGCAATGCCACATTGTCCCGTTTTGCCGGTCGTGTCATCAAGAAATACGGAGACAGCGACAAGGCATATCAGGCATTCATTGAAGAATCCGCTAAATGCGTACCTCCGCTGGAGGCATCCGAGCTTGCCACCATCTGGCACAGTGCCCAGCGCTTTTATGCAAGACTCTCCCAGCAGGATGGCTACATTGCACCGGAAGTATATAACGACCCTTCCTGTTACAAACCCGGAGACTTCTCCGATGTTGGACAGGCTGAGGTGTTAGCAAAATACTTCTCTGGCGAGCTCCGCTACTCTCCGGCCACCCACTTTATCCGATACTCCGACCATTACTGGCAGGAATCCGAACCGGGTGCGCAGGCAGTGGCTCACGAACTTACCAGAAGACAGTTAAAAGAAGCTGGTAACGATATGCTCGAAGCACTCGATAAGCTTAAAAACTCCGGCGCACAGTCTCTGCTTGATTCCATGACAAAGAACAAGGCAGAGCAGCTGATGAACGAACAGCAACTGGAAGCCTATCAGGAATTTCTGGCTGCAAAGGCATATCAGCAGTTTGCTGTAAAGCGCAGGGACTCCAAGAACATTACTTCTACTCTTAAGGAGTCTCGTCCAATGCTGAAAATCTCGACTCGTGACCTTGATGCCGACTGCTTCGCCATGTGTACGCCAGAAGCAACCTATGACCTGCGTAAAGGAATGGCCTGTGCCAGAGAACACCTGCCGGAGGATTTCATTACCAAAATCACATCTGTGTCTCCGAATTACAAGGGACAGCAGATTTGGTTGGACTGCCTTGACCTCATCTTTCAGGGCAATCAGGAACTCATCGATTACGTTCAGATGATTTGTGGTCTGGCCGCCATCGGCAAGGTCTATGTGGAGGCACTTATCATCGCCTACGGTGATGGCCGCAACGGTAAGTCTACCTTCTGGAATGCCATCTCCCGCGTGCTGGGCCTTTACTCCGGGAACATTTCTGCGGATACCCTGACCGTAGGTTGTCGCAGAAACATCAAACCGGAAATGGCGGAGGTCAAAGGTAAGAGACTTCTCATTGCTGCCGAGATGCAGGAAGGTGCTCGTCTGAACGATTCCACCGTCAAGCAGCTCTGCTCCACCGATGATGTCTTTGCAGAAAAGAAATACAAGGACCCGTTCTCCTTCAAGCCCTGCCACACGCTGGTGCTTTACACCAACCATCTGCCTCGTGTCTCTGCATCCGATGATGGTATCTGGAGACGACTCATCGTCATCCCGTTCAATGCCAAGATTACCGGCAGCAGTGATATCAAGAATTATAGCGAGTACCTTTACGACAACGCTGGCGGTAGCATTTTGGTGTGGGTCATCGAAGGTGCCAAGAAGGTCATCGAGTCTGATTACCAGGTTCCCGTGCCGGATTGCGTGCAGAATGCCATAGATGAATACCGCAGCCAGAACGACTGGTTCGGTCACTTCCTTGCAGACAAATGTGAGGTCGACCCGTCCTATAAAGAAAGCTCCTCTTCTCTTTATCAGGCCTACCGCAACTATTCTCTGGACTGCAACGAGTATGTGCGCAGTACGGCTGACTTCTACTTTGCTCTGGAGAAGACCAGCTTTGAGCGAATCACCGTGAGCAGAAAGCGTTACTTTAAGGGTCTGCGTTTACGTGAGGACACTGGTGCAGACGAGGATTTTATGAATTAAGGCCACTAATGACAAGGTGTATCAATGTGTTATATAAAACTTTTCTTAGGCCTATAAAAATATCAATAAGAAAAAGTATGGAAAATACCATTGATACACCTTGCACCTCTTTAAATTAACGGCCTGATGGAGGACAAGTATGTTAGAAAAAACGATAGAAAAGAAACTAGCAACCGCTGTAAAAAAGGCTGGTGGTATCGCACCGAAGTTCGTGGCTCCTTCTTTCGCAGGGATGCCCGACCGCCTTATCTTATTACCTGATGGGAAGTTTGCCTTTGCAGAATTAAAGGCGCCGGGAGAATCCCCACGTCCATTGCAAAAAGCACGTCACAGGCTCCTTCGCTCTCTGGGCTTTCAGGTGTATGTGATTGACAGCATCGAGCAGATTGGAGGGATGATTGATGAACTTCGCACCTCATGATTATCAGGCCTACGCCATCGATTATATTGAGACACATCCTGTGGCAGCAGTCCTGCTCGATATGGGTCTTGGGAAAACAGTCATCTCCCTGACTGCCATCGCAGACCTGCTGTTCGACAGCTTTGAGGCCCATCGCATTCTGGTAGTCGCCCCACTTCGAGTAGCCAGAGATACATGGCCTGCAGAAATCAGAAAATGGCAGCATCTGAAGCATTTGACCTTCGCTGTCTGCGTGGGAACGCCAAAAGAGCGAAGATCAGCTTTGATGGCAGGTGCAGACATCACCATCATCAACAGAGAAAACCTGCAGTGGCTCATTGAGTCCAGCGGCTTTCCTTTTGACTACGATATGGTAATCATCGACGAACTCTCTTCCTTCAAGAATCACAATTCCAAGAGGTTCAAGTCCCTGCTGAAGGTGAGGCCAAGCGTCAAGCGCATCATCGGCCTGACCGGAACACCATCTTCCAACGGCCTGATGGATTTATGGGCCGAGTTCCGACTGCTGGATTTAGGAAAACGCCTCGGACGCTTCATTACCGAGTACCGAAACAACTACTTTGTGCCGGACAAGAGGAATGGTCAGATTATCTATTCCTATAAGCCGCAGCCCTATGCCGAGGAACGCATCTATAACCAAATTTCCGATATCACCATTTCCATGAAATCAACGGACCACCTGAACATGCCAGAGCTCATCTCCTCCGAATACGAGGTCCATTTATCCGACGATGAAGTGACCCGATATGAGGAATTAAAACAGGAGTTGGTGTTGGAGCTCCCGGAAGGAGAAATCACGGCTGCCAATGCGGCTTCTCTTACCGGAAAGTTATCCCAACTTGCCAATGGTGCCATTTATGATGATGACGGTAATATCATCGAGTTCCATGATCGGAAGCTGGATGCCTTAGAGGATCTTATCGAAGCCGCCAATGGCAAACCGCTTCTGGTGGCCTACTGGTTCAAGCATGACCTGCAGCGAATCAAGAAGCGCTTTAATGTCCGTGAGATAAAATCCAGTAAAGACATCACTGACTGGAATGCCGGAAAGATACCGGTCGCAGTCATCCACCCGGCCTCTGCCGGTCATGGACTGAATCTTCAGGTTGGTGGATCAACACTTATCTGGTTTGGGCTGACATGGTCACTGGAATTATATCAGCAGACCAACGCCCGTCTCTGGAGACAGGGCCAGACCTCCGGAACCGTGGTGATAGAACACATCATCACAAAAGGAACCGTCGATGAGCGCATCTTAAAGGCGCTGTCCTTGAAGGAGGTTACACAAAACGCATTAATTGATGCGGTAAAAGCAAATCTACGACAATCTACGACAACATAGGTCAATCCGAGGGAATTTCATTATTCGGAGGTACCAATCAATGACTGCAAAAGAATACTTATCTCAAGCACGCTACTTGGATAATAGAATCAAAAGCAAACTGTTACAGATAGATTCCTTAAATGAATTAGCTACCCGTTGCACACCGTCCTACTCCGATATGCCAAAGAGCCCTAACCGTGAAGGTTCTCGAATGGAATCCGCCATTCTTGACATCATCGAGCTGGAGGATGAAATCAGCAAAGACGTCGTGGAGCTGGTGGCGTTAAAGAAGGAAATCGTAGAGGTTATCAAACAGGTCGGCAATACCGAATACCAGACCCTATTGGAGGAACGCTACCTCTGCTTTATTACATGGGAGCAGATTGCTGTTGATATGGGATATGAGCTTCGTTACATTCACAAACTTCATGGAAAGGCACTGGAAGAAGTAAAAGTTCCGGCTTCCTATGGAGATGGACATGAAATGACATAGAAAGACACTAAGCTCTTCTGATATTATTATACTAGCGAAAGTGAGAATCGCAGAAAGCCTTGTGGGACGAGTCCTGCAGGGCTTTTCTTATACCAAAACGGAAGGAGGAATACGATGCCAAGAAAACCAAAACGTCCCTGCTCCTATCCCAGTTGCCCTAATCTGACAGACGGACGCTTCTGTCAGGAGCATGAAAAGAAGGAAGCCAAACGCTACGAGAAGTACGACCGAGACCCGAATGTCAAGCGTCGCTACGGACGTGCATGGAAACGCATCCGTGACAGCTATGCCGCTGCTCATCCGCTTTGTGAAGAGTGCCTTGCGAAGGGTGTTTATACACCAACCGAGGAGATTCATCACATGCTTCCACTATCTCAAGGCGGAACCCATGACCGTGAGAACCTGAAAGCCTTGTGCAAGGCCTGCCATGCACGCATTCATGCAGAACGCGGTGACCGCTGGCACAACACATAAAGCGGATGCATTTTCTTTGTGCATCAGCCCCCCAGGGGCGGTCTGAATCTCTACGGCGCAGCTGCCGGGGAACGGGCGGGGGGTCTCACGCACAAAAACGCGTTTTCAAACGGGGTAATAGGCCCCGGACAAGGAGGTGAATCATTTTGGCTAAGGACGGAACCAACCGTGGCGGCGCTCGTATCGGTGCCGGAGCCAAGAAAAAGCCCTTAGCTGACAAAATCACTGAGGGTAATCCGGGCAAGCGAAAGCTGACTGTCATCGAGTTTGAAGATCAAGCTGCAGATTTGGAAGGTCAGCAGATGCCCAAGCCATCCAAGCTCTTATCCGCTACACAGAAAGGCGGTAAACCACTGGTGGCTGAAGAAGTATATAAGGCAACCTGGGAATGGCTGGCAGAGCGCAGGTGTGCGTCGCTTATTTCGCCCCAGCTTCTGGAACGCTATGCCATGAGTGTTGCCAGATGGATTCAGTGTGAGGAAGCAATCACAGACTACGGTTTCCTCGCCAAGCACCCTACAACGGGAAATGCCATGCAATCTCCCTACGTAGCCATGAGCCAGAATTTTATGAGCCAGACAAATCGGCTTTGGATGGAAATCTATCAAATCGTAAAAGAAAATTGCGCGACGGAGTACAAGGGCGAAACGCCTATGGATGATGCGATGGAACGCCTGCTCCGTGCAAGGAAAGGAAACTGATATGGACTATCGTGAATTTATGAATCTGCTGAAAAGCTATCGAAAGCATCTGAGCTTTCAGCAGTTCAGCACACTTCGTGGTCAAGCTAAGGCCGGTAATATTGATGCCGCCTACAAGGGCCTACAGAAATTACTCAGGAGGAATGCACCATGCTAATTGAAAAGAAAAATGTCGCTGAACTACTTCCTGCTGATTACAATCCCCGTAAGGATTTAAAGCCCGGCGATCCTGAATATGAAAAGCTGAAACGCTCGATCGAACAATTCGGATATGTGGAGCCTGTCATCTGGAATGCCACTACTGGTCGCGTGGTTGGCGGGCATCAGCGCTTAAAGGTTCTCCATGACATGGGCATGACGGAAGTTGACTGCATCGTTATTGAACTTGATGAGGAACACGAAAAGGCACTGAATGTTGCACTCAACAAAATCAGTGGTGAATGGGATAACGACAAATTAGCCCTGTTAATCGCAGACCTGCAAGGCGCTGACTTCGATGTCTCTCTCACTGGTTTTGAGCCTGCCGAGCTGGACGACCTTTTTAAAGAGGATGTGAAGGATGGCATCAAGGAAGATGATTTTGATGTCAATGCCGAGCTTGACAAGCCTACCATGACGAAGGCCGGTGACCTCTGGTGCCTTGGTCCGCACAGACTTCTCTGTGGCGACAGCACAAAGGCTGAAAGCTATGAGCTTTTGATGGCTGGCAAGAAGGCAAACCTGGTGGTCACGGATCCGCCTTACAATGTGAACTATGAAGGCTCCGCTGGTAAGATTCAGAATGACAACATGGATAATGACTCCTTCTATCAGTTCTTGCTGGATGCCTTCACCAATATGGAAGTAGTCATGGCCGATGACGCATCCATCTATGTGTTCCATGCAGATACAGAAGGCCTGAATTTTAGAAAAGCATTCTCTGATGCAGGCTTCTATCTTTCCGGCTGTTGTATCTGGAAGAAGCCCTCCCTGGTGCTGGGCCGTTCACCATATCAATGGCAGCATGAGCCTTGCCTCTTTGGCTGGAAGAAAAATGGCAAGCATCAATGGTACTCCGGCCGCAAGGAAACCACGATCTGGGAATTTGAAAAGCCTAAGAAAAATGCAGATCATCCGACTATGAAGCCGGTGGCATTGATTGCCTACCCGATCATGAATTCAAGTCTTACAAACTGCATCGTGCTTGATCCCTTCGGAGGCTCCGGCAGTACGCTGATTGCCTGCGAACAGACCGGTCGCATCTGCCACACAGTTGAATTAGACGAGAAATACGCGGACGTCATCGTGAAGCGCTACATCGAACAGGTAGGCACTTCCGATGGCGTTTCTGTTATCCGTGATGGTCTGACTTACCAATACGATGAAGTCGCTATCTCCGAAGAATCCATGCAGGCATAATACACACGATTTGCTGCAATTTTCCGGCGGATCTTTGGTACATATATTTGCTCTGAATCGCTTGATAATATGTGCCTTCAGAGTGATATATGTACTACCAAAACAAAGGAGGATTCCACTATGGAGATCAGATTTAACGTAACAGGAACCGCCAGAAAAGAGCTGGTAGGGATTATTTCACAGGTAACCGGATGCAAGCCATTTTATAAGGGAATGCCAAGCACCGCCTACGAGGTTGCAGACATTACCATCAGCAAGGATGGCACCGTAAGCTACGACGGGCGAACAGAGGAAAGCACCATCAAGGCAATCCTTGAACAGACTGCCGCTACAGGTTTTGCCGCAGAGTTAGATGAGGCACCGGCCGCTGAAACACCAGAAGCACCCGTCACTGCAGAAGCAGACATTTCGGCGGCTGCAAAGGACACCGGCCTGGTGATTTCATTTCCTGCTGACAAGGTCAACCTGGAAAATCTGCAAAAGCTTCTGGAGAGCAAATCAGACCTCATCAAGAAGGCCCTGGAGGTTGAAGCCTTCCCGATTGAGGAGCACGACGATCAGATCAGCTTTCCTTGGTGGCCTAGCATGCCAGACTTCGATGCCATCACTGCCTACACTACATTCCTTTCTGCCCTTTGCAGGATGAGTAAGGAACAGAAGCGTATCACTGCAAAGGCAAAGCCGATAGATAACGAAAAATACGCCTTCCGATGCTTTCTTCTTCGCCTCGGCTTCATCGGAGACGAATACAAGCAAAGCCGCAGGATCCTCTGCAGATACCTTTGCGGCAACAGCTCCTACGCAGGAGGTGAAGGCCATGTTATTCGCTAACAGAGCGCAGGTTGAGCACCTGCGCCTCCGCTATCCCATCGGAACCAGAGTGGAGCTTGTAGAGATGGACGATGCTCAGGCACCGCCCATCGGTACCCCGGGAACGGTAACCGGTGTGGATGATACCGGTAGCCTCCTGATAGACTGGGATAATGGCTCTAGCCTCAATGTAATCTACGGTGTGGATCGTGTGAAGAAGCTGTAATATACACAGTTTTCTCCTTCATATAGCAGCCGATCTTTGGTACATATATCGACCTTAATTCGCTTGCTATTATGTGCTTTCAGAGTGATATATGTACTACCAAAAGAAAACAAGGAGGCACACACCATGATGAACATTTTTGAAGAAGCTTACAGAGGAATCCAGGAAGCAAAAAAGGCTTACGCCGCAGCAACTAACACGGCTGAGCAGGATGCAGCAAGAGCCATTTACAAGCAGGCAACCGCAAAGCTCGATGGCTTAAGTAACACAGAGCAGCGCATCTGGAGCGCTTATGAAACCGCCAAGGACTGCGGCAACGAATACATCGACCTGAACGACACCATCCGCGATGACGCAGTCGAAGGCCTGGTAGCCTGCATGAAGGAATACGGCATTGAAGCCTTCACCTTCTCTTCCACCTGGAGCAGCGCAGTTGAAACCGCATGGCTTTTCCAGAAAGCCGGATGCACCTTGGCTGGCCTGATTGAGATCAACAGCCAACATAAAACCTTCATGAGCGATGAGTATGAAAGGGCACACGGATACCTTTTCAAGCTGAACTAAGGAGGGCAAAACCATGTGGGCAGAAGGAAGCATCAAGATTGAAAACAGCATTTTCCATTATTGGGTAAAGCATTATGAAGAGCCGAGCGAGGACTACGGCATTGACGGCGGTAAGATTTCAAAGCTCATGCTGAAGAGAAACGGTGAGATCGCCTACAACTACGACAGAGGCCTGGACATCGAGCCGGTCGATGAAGAAACCGAAATGGCATTAGCCATTCTGATGAAGGAATACAATTAGTAAAATTCCCGAAGGACCACCCGCAAGGGTGTGTTCCTCGTTATACGATAGTTATTGATAATGGTCGTGCCCATACGGTAACGACTTATTTTTATGCCCGGAGGTGAAGCATGTGCGTAAATTAAAGAAATACAAACCGACCAAATTCAAAGCAAAGGATTCTCATTATGATGTGGATGCTGCGGATTATGCGGTGAGCTTCATCGAATGCCTTTGCCACACCAAGGGCACCTGGGCCGGTAAGCCCTTCGAGCTGATTGACTGGCAGGAACAGATCATCCGGGATCTCTTCGGTACACTGAAACCAAATGGATACCGTCAGTTCAATACCGCCTATGTGGAAATTCCTAAAAAAATGGGAAAATCTGAACTTGCAGCTGCCGTGGCCCTGCTTCTTACCTGCGGTGATGGTGAGGAGCGCGCTGAGGTTTACGGCTGTGCCGCTGACCGTCAGCAGGCAACCATTGTTTTTGATGTTGCCGCAGATATGGTACGTATGTGTCCGGCGCTCAACAAGCGTGTGAAGATTCTTGCTTCTCAGAAGCGTATCATCTACACACCAACCAACAGCTTCTATCAGGTACTATCTGCAGAAGCCTACTCCAAGCACGGCTTTAACATCCACGGTGTTGTCTTTGATGAGCTCCACACTCAGCCCAACCGAAAGCTCTTTGATGTTATGACCAAAGGCTCCGGGGATGCCAGAATGCAGCCACTGTATTTTCTCATCACCACTGCTGGAACAGACACCAACAGCATCTGCTATGAAACCCATCAGAAAGCCAAGGACATCTTGGAAGGCAGAAAGATTGATCCTACCTTCTATCCTGTGATTTATGGTGCGGACGAATCTGATGATTGGACGGATCCGAAGGTCTGGAAGAAAGCAAATCCCTCTCTTGGCATTACAGTCGGCATTGATAAGGTGAAGGCTGCCTGTGAGTCAGCCAAGCAAAACCCTGGCGAGGAGAACTCCTTCCGGCAGCTTCGGTTAAATCAATGGGTAAAGCAGGCGGTCCGCTGGATGCCGATGGAGAAATGGGATGCCTGCTCCTTTGCAGTCAATCCGGATGAGCTAGAAGGACGTGTCTGCTATGGCGGGCTGGACCTTTCTTCCACTACGGATATCACAGCCTTTGTGCTGGTATTTCCGCCCCAAGATGAGGATGACAAATATGCCATTCTCCCATACTTCTGGGTACCAGAGGATACGCTGAAGCTGCGAGTTCGTCGTGATCACGTGCCATACGATGTCTGGGAAAGACAGGGCTTCCTGCAAACTACCGAAGGCAATGTCGTTCACTATGGTTATATAGAAAAATTCATCGAGCGTCTTGGTGAGCGTTTTAATATCAGAGAAATCGCATTTGACCGCTGGGGTGCTGTACAGATGGTACAGAACCTTGAGAACATGGGATTCACTGTCGTTCCATTCGGTCAGGGTTTCAAAGATATGTCGCCACCTACCAAAGAACTGATGAAACTAACACTTGAAGAAAAACTGGCCCACGGTGGTCATCCGGTGCTTCGCTGGATGATGGATAACATCTACATCCGTACAGACCCCGCCGGAAATATTAAGGCCGACAAAGAAAAATCTACAGAAAAGATTGATGGTGCGATTGCCACCATCATGGGACTAGACCGCGCGATTCGCTGCGGCAATGACACCGCTGCTTCTGTCTACGATGACAGAGGAATCTTATTCATATAAAAATGGAGCTCTTGTTTTTACACAAAAAGCTCCATTACTGTTTATTTATTTGAATTTATGATTCCTTCGATATCTCGACCACCGTAGAATATTCGTGCTACTGTAACTGTCCTTTTCTCGTCATCAACCAGATAATACACAATAAAGTTGTCTACCGGAAGCTGATGCATTTTCATCGAATGCCAAGGCTCCCAGTCAACTAACGCATAGCGAGCTGGCATGAAATCCAATGAACGAACCTCTTTTCGGATACGGCTCAGCTGAGCAGAAGCAGTCTCCGGAACAAGGAGTTCATTCGCAATGTACGAATAGATTTCACGTAAGTCATCAAGTGCATCTACAGAATAGCCGACTTTATAGCTATCTGTCATATGCCAAACTCCTTTGCAAGTGCCGCATCGACTTCATCCGCAGAATATACCTTTCTTGCTTTGATGGAATCAACACCCTTCTGGAGTTCTGCATCAAGCTGTTCTCTGGTCATTGCACCAACAGCTAATGGCTTAGAAGAAGGAAGTTTCAGTTCAAACGGCATACCCTTCTTCAGCACAATTTGACTATAAAGCATCTGAATTGCACTGGATGGAGAAATGCCAAGCTGAGAAAGAATACTCTCAGCATTATCCTTGAGATTGGTATCTATTCTTGCATAAACAGCGGATGTATTTGCCATAGTATCGCCTCCTTTTTCTTTATTATATTCGCTTTTGCTTGCGATTGCAAGCATTTGCATAGATTATTTTATGACGAAACTTTGAATTTTATACGCCCTTTGCGGCAGAAAGGAATATTTATGGGATTTTTATCAGGACTGTTTCACTCAAGAGACAAGCCCACCAACAGCACCAATGGCAGTGCCTATCGCTTTTTCTTTGGTGGCACCACCTCCGGCAAGGCCGTCAACGAACGATCTGCCATGCAGATGACTGCTGTGTATGCCTGCGTAAGAATTCTATCGGAATCCATCGCATGCTTACCGGTACATCTTTATCAATATAAGGAATCCGGCAGCAAGGAAAAAGCCCTCTCTCATCCACTGTATAAACTCCTGCATGATGAGCCCAATCCAGAAATGACTTCCTTTGTCTTTCGAGAAACGCTGATGACACACCTGCTACTGTATGGCAATGCCTATGCGCAGATTATTCGCAACGGTAAAGGTCAGGTCATCGGGCTCTATCCGCTGATGCCTAACCGCATGACCGTGGATCGTGATGAGCACGGACACCTCTACTATCAATATCAGATGCAGGAGTCGGATGCCCAAACCATGAAAGCTGGAACTGTGACGCTCAGGCCATCCGATGTACTTCATGTGCCTGGCCTCGGCTTTGATGGACTGGTTGGTTACTCGCCGATTGCCATGGCTAAGAATGCCATTGGCCTTTCCATCGCTACAGAGGAATACGGCGCTAAGTTTTTCGCAAATGGAGCCACTCCCGGAGGTCTGCTGGAATTTCCCGGCACCGTCAAGAATCCAGATGCCATCCGCGAAAGCTGGAACAAGGGCTTCTCCGGCAGCAATTCTCATAAGATTGCAATTTTAGAGGAAGGCATGCACTACACGCCAATCTCTATCAGTCCGAATGAAGCGCAGTTTCTTGAAACACGTAAATTTCAAATTGATGAAATCGCTCGAATTTTCAGAGTTCCTCCTCATATGGTAGGAGACCTGGAGAAGTCGAGCTTTTCTAATATTGAGCAGCAATCGCTGGAATATGTGAAGTACACCCTGGAGCCCTGGATTGTTCGATGGGAACAGGCGCTAAACCGTGCCCTTCTATCCGATTCCGAGAAGGCTGCTTATTTTGTCAAGTTCAATGTAGATGGCCTGCTTCGCGGCGATTATCAAAGTCGCATGAATGGCTACGCTACAGCTCGTCAAAATGGCTGGATGTCTGCAAATGATATCCGTGAGCTTGAAAACCTGGACCGCATCCCAGCGGAGCTTGGTGGTGACTTATATCTCATCAACAGCAACATGACCAAGCTCGAAGATGCAGGAATATTTGCAGCCTCTTCTGCTGCTGGAAAGGAGAACGATTCCAATGAAGAAATTCTGGAACTGGAAAAATCAGACACAGACGAATCAGGAGACGCAGAAAACAGTGACAACAAGAACACTGTTCCTGAACGGAACCATCGCCGAGGAAAGCTGGTTTGATGACGATATCACACCGGCCCTTTTTAAGGAGGAGCTCTTAAGTGGCTCTGGCAATATTACTGTCTGGATCAATTCACCAGGTGGTGACTGTGTTGCAGCTGCCCAGATCTACAACATGCTGATGGATTATAAAGGCAACGTTACCGTCAAGATTGATGGCATTGCCGCCTCTGCTGCATCGGTCATTGCGATGGCCGGTACCAAGGTAATGGTGTCTCCTGTATCCATGCTGATGATCCATAATCCGGCCACGATGGCCTTCGGTGATTCAGCCGAGATGCAAAAGGCCATCGCCATGCTGGCGGAAGTCAAGGAATCCATCATCAATGCCTATGAGATTAAGACCGGTCTGAGTCGAGCAAAGATTTCTCATCTGATGGATGCCGAAACCTGGATGAATGCCAATATGGCCATTGAGCTTGGCTTTGCAGATGAAGTTATGAAGCGCGATACACAGGATGAAGCTGTTTTTCTTCCTGCCGCCTCTGCTTCCTTCTCTCGCGCAGCTGTCACCAATTCACTCATCGAGAAGCTGGCAACCAAATGTCATATCCCGGCTAAGCCTGCTGAACCTACTATTTCGGAGCGCTCTGTAGACAGTCTTATGGAGCGCCTAAATCTTATCAAACAACACATTTAATGGAGGTAATACTACTATGACGATTAATGAACTTCGCGAAAAGCGTAACAACGCATGGAATGCTGCTAAGGCATTTCTGGATTCTCATCGTACCGAGAAGGGTACCCTCACTGCCGAGGACGATGCAACCTATACCAGGATGGAACAGGATATCGCAGACCTTGGCAAGGAAATCGCTCGTCTGGAGCGCCAGGAGGCACTGGATGCCGAGCTTTCCAAGCCGGTAAATACTCCACTTACTTCTAAGCCTTCCATTGTGACTCAGCCGGATATGAAAACAGGCCGCGCATCTGATGCCTATAAGGCCGGAATGCTCACTGCCCTTCGTTCTAACTTCAAGCAGATCTCGAACGTACTGCAGGAAGGTGTGGACGCAGATGGTGGTTATCTGGTACCGGATGAGTACGACCATCGCCTGGTGGATGTCCTTACTGAGGAGAACATCATGCGTAAGCTTGGTCACAAGATTACTACATCCGGTGAGCACAAGATCAACATTGCAGCAACAAAGCCTACTGCCGCTTGGCTCGAGGAGGGTGGCGTACTCAGCTTCGGTGAGGCAACCTTCGACCAGATTTTGCTTGATGCCCACAAGCTTCATGTTGCCATCAAGGTAACCGAGGAGCTTCTTTACGACAATGCCTTTAACCTGGAAAGCTACATCATTGACATGTTCGGTAAGGCTCTTGCTAATGCTGAGGAGGATGCCTTCCTGAATGGTTCCGGTGTTGGTCAGCCTCTGGGACTTTTTGCTGCAACCGGTGGTGGAACGACAGCTATCTCCACGGCTTCTCTTACCGCCGATGATGTGATTAAGCTTGTGTATGCACTGAAGCGTCCTTACCGTAAGAACGCAAAGTTTATCATGAACGATCAGACCATCGCTTCTATCCGCCAGCGCAAGGACAACAATGGTGCCTATATGTGGCAGCCTTCTCTTGTGGCTGGGGAGCCAGATAAGCTCCTGGGCTATGATGTCTACACTTCTCCGTTCTGCCCTGCTGGTAAGATTGCCTTCGGTGATTACAGCTACTACAACATCGGAGATCGTGGTACTCGTTCCTTCAAGCAGCTCACAGAGCTCTTTGCTGGAAATGGCATGATCGGCTATGTGGCCAAGGAACGTGTAGATGGTAAGCTCATTCTTCCGGAGGCAGTACAGATTCTTACCATCACCGGTAGTGCAAAAGCTGCCAAGGCCTAAGGTAGTCTGAATGAAAGGTGGCGTCATTTGTGATGAATGGCGCTACCCTTACCATATCCTAAAGAATGGAGGCGATGAGAAATGCTCATTACACTGGAAGAAATGAAGAACTATCTGAGAGTGGATTTTGATGATGACGATGCTCTCATCGAAACTCTAATCACTGCTGCAACAAGGATCTGCATGGATATCCTTCGCACAAAGAATCTTAACGAGCTTTCTGCTTGTGAAAATGCCAAGGCTGCCATTTTTTATACTGCTGCATACCTGTACGAGCACCGAGAGGAGGCAGATCATCACGCACTGACGCTTACACTGCGCTCTCTGCTATTCGGTGCCAGAAAGGAGGTCTTCTGATGAACATTGAACTTCTAAATGTCCGCATCTTCATTACCATGAATGAAGTAACTGTGGATGACATCGGAAACCATAAAGCAAGCTGGGTACCCTACTACAGCTGCTATGCAACGGTAAGTGCTGAAGCAGGCAAGGAAAATACGGATGCCGGAATGATTGTAGACAATACGAAGGCCGATTTTACTATCCGGTGGTGCAAGAAGGCTGCCGCCTTAGATTCCACGCATTATCGTGTGGAGTTTAACGATACGCTTTATGACATCACAGCCATCGACCACATGAGCTACAAAAAAAATGCATCAAACTCTCCTGTCAGAAAGTGAGGCGCTAACGATGGCAACCGATCGGGTAAGCATTGGCCAGATGGCGGATGCGATTATGGAGGGGCTTGAGGAATATGCCAGCCTTGCAACGGATGACCTAAAAGCATCGGTCCGCAAGGCTGGTAAAACCGTCAAGGATGAGATTGCTGCAACTGCTCCCAAGGACACCGGGAAATACGCAAAGAGCTGGGCTGTGAAAACGCAAAAGGAAACCTCCAATTCTCTGGAGCTTGTGGTGCATTCTAAAAACCGCTATCAACTGGCCCACCTTCTGGAATTTGGTCATGCGAAGCGAGGTGGTGGCCGTGTCGCCGCGAGGCCTCATATCGCACCAGCGGAAGAAAAGGCGATTGATACACTGGAGCGTGAAATTGAAAAGGCCCTGAAAGGATAACACATGGAGAAGTTAATCGAAATCATGAATAAAATAGGACTTCCCTTTGCCTATGACCACTTTGTAGAGGGAGAAAGCCCGGATCCGCCGTTTATTTGTTATCTTACGCCAAACAGTGATAACTTCGCGGCAGATGGACAGGTCTACTATAGGATCAACGAAATTCACATCGAACTGTATACCGACTGTAAGGACTTGTCGGCAGAACAGCGTATAGAAGCCGTGCTCGATCAGCATGGCATTTTTTATGAAAAATCCGAGACTTGGATCGAATCGGAGAAGCTTTACGAAGTCCTGTATTCATTTGAAATGGAGGTAAATTAACGATGGCTGAAAAAGCAAATAAGGTGAAATTCAACCTGAAGAATACGCACTATGCGCTCCTTACCATTGGTGAGGATGGCACACCCACCTTCGGAACCCCGCTCCCGATGCCAGGCTCCGTATCGATCTCACTGGATGCAAATGGTGAGCCGGAGAACTTTTACGCGGATGGTGGTGTGTATTACGTGATCAATAATAACTGTGGCTATGACGGAGATCTGGAGCTTGCATTGATTCCGGAATCCTTCCGCACGGACGTACTGAAGGAAACATTGGATTCCAAGGGAGTGTTGATTGAAAACTCCGAGGTGGAGCTTGCAGCATTTGCGCTCCTGTTCGAGTTTGATGGCGACCAGAAGCACATCCGTCATGTTTTGTATAACTGCTCCGCTTCCCGTCCCGGCATCGAAGGAAAGACGAATGAGGATTCCAAGGAAGTACAGACGGAGAAGCTGTCCCTGAAGGCGGTGCCGCTTGCTAATGGTATGGTGAAAGCAAAGACCGGAAATACCACGGATGCTGCCACCTATGCTGATTGGTACAAGGCAGTCTATGTGCCTGCGGCAGAGGGCGATGCGGCAACGCAATCTGCATCGAAGCCTGCGAAGGCAGTAAAGGAGTGATTGGATTATGAGTATGATTCAGAAGATTGAGATTGACGGAAAGCAGGTACCCTTCAAGGCATCTGCCGCCATTCCGCGTATTTATCGCATCAAGTTCCACCGAGATATCTACAAGGATCTCGATGCGCTGGGAAAGGCTGTCGGAAACGGGGATGAGGGTTCTTCCCATCTCGATATGTTCTCCCTTGAGATGTTTGAAAACATCGCCTACATCATGGCAAAGCATGCAGATCCCACCATCCAGGACAGCCCGGAGGAATGGCTGGATGAGTTCAGCACCTTCTCCATCTACCAGGTGCTTCCAAAGATTATCGAGCTGTGGGGCCTGAATGTCCAGACGGATGTGGAGTCTAAAAAAAACTTCACGCAACTGACCGCCCGATGACCACACCATTGTTTCTGCTTCGCTGCGTACAACTCGGCATCTCCATCCGGGATCTTGACTTACTCACAATCGGGATGGTGAACGACATGTACGCAGAAAGCAGCAATGATGATTACAAAGGCTATTCGCAGATCGCTACGCAGAAGGATTTCGATGCATTTTAGCAGAATTTATGCATCTTATATAATGACAATGTGTTGACGCTAGACGCATATTTGAGTATACTATACTTGAATGGAGGTGTTCTGTATGGCAACAACTAATTTAAATATTCGTACAGACAAGGCAATCAAGGACCAGGCGGAGGAAATCTTCAATGAGCTTGGTCTGAATATGACAACTGCTGTGAATATGTTCCTGAGAACCGCTATCCGTAAGCATGGTATTCCTTTTGAATTAAAACTGGAAGTACCAAATGATACTACAGCCGCTGCCATTGAGGAAGGCAGAAAAATGATGAAGGATCCTTCTGCTCCGCGTTATTCCAGTATGGATGCGCTTAAGGCAGCTCTCGACGTATGAAATACGACATTCAGTTTACCAATCAGTTTAAAAAGGATTTGAAGCTTGCCAAAAAGTAAAATAAAAATCTTGATAAGCTGTTTGAGGTAATCGATATTCTGGCGAATGGCGGTACGCTGGATGCAAAATACAGGGATCATGATCTTACAGGCAACTATAAGGGCACGCGTGAGTGTCACATTGAACCAGACTGGTTACTCATTTATGAGATTCAGAACAACGTTTTAGTACTCATGCTTTACAGGCTTGGTACGCACTCAGAACTATTCAAAAAATAGATTTAAAAAACAGAATAGCAATTCAGAAAGCATCTATCAGAAATGGTAGGTGCTTTTCTTATGCCCAAATTCAGGAAAGGAGGAGCCTATGGCGGGAAGTAGAATCAAGGGTATTACGGTCGAGATCGGTGGCGATACCACCAAACTACAGACAGCCCTAAAGGGTGTCAATTCAGAAATCAAGAATACGCAGAGTCAGCTAAAGGATGTTGAGAAGCTACTGAAACTGGATCCCGGCAATACTGAGCTGCTTGCCCAGAAGCAGAAGCTCCTCTCCAGTGCCGTCAGTGAAACAAAGGAAAAGCTCGCAACATTGAAAATCGCTGCAGAGCAGGCAAATCAGGCGCTTGCGAATGGTGACATTTCCAAAGAACAGTACGATGCTCTTCAGAGGGAGATCATCGAAACGGAAGAAGATCTCAAAAAGCTGGAGACACAGGCAAATCAGTCTGCCACTGCTGTGCAGAAGATTGCTACTGCTGGTGAAAGCCTGAAGTCTGCAGGCGATAAGGTTTCCTCCGCCGGTGAAAAGCTCCTTCCTGCCTCTGCTGCAGTTACAGCTCTTGGCGTTGCTGCTGTAAAAACAGCCTCTGATTTCGATTCTTCTATGAGCCAGGTAGCCGCTGTGTCCGGTGCAACCGGAGAGGACTTCGATAAGCTCCGCGCAAAGGCTCGTGAGATGGGTGCGAAAACCAAGTTCTCAGCATCCGAAGCTGCGGATGCCATGAACTATATGGCCATGGCCGGATGGAAAACCTCCGACATGCTGGATGGTATCGAAGGCATCATGAACCTTGCTGCGGCATCTGGTGAGGACCTTGCCACCACATCAGATATCGTAACAGATGCACTGACTGCATTTGGACTCACCGCCAAGGACTCCGGGCATTTCGCTGACATCCTTGCAGCGGTAAGCTCCAATGCCAATACGAACGTCAGCATGATGGGTGAAACCTTCAAGTACTGTGCTCCAATTGCGGGTGCGCTTGGATTTTCTGCAGAGGATACCGCAGAGGCCATCGGCCTTATGGCGAATGCTGGTATCAAATCTTCACAGGCCGGTACCTCTCTTCGTACCATCATGAACAACCTTACTGGCGAGGTGAAGCTCTCCGGCAAGTCCATCGGGGATGTGACGATTGCAACCACCAATGCCGATGGATCAATGCGAAGTCTCACGGCAATCCTTGCAGACTGCCGGTCCGCCTTCGGGCAGCTTTCCGATTCTGAGAAAGCATCGAATGCAGAGGCACTCGTCGGTAAAAATGCCATGTCCGGCTTCCTTGCTCTTATGAACTCCGCACCTGGAGATATTTCAAAGCTCGAAGGCGCAATCAAGAACTGTGATGGCACATCTGAGAAGATGGCAGAAACCATGCAGGACAACTTAAGTGGTCAGCTTACGATTCTGAAATCTCAACTTCAGGAGCTCGCCATTTCCTTTGCAGATCTCATGATGCCTGCGATCCGCTCTCTAGTATCGGCTCTGCAGGGCTTGGTGGACTTTCTCAATAAACTGCCAGAGCCAGTAAAGCAGATCATCCTCGTGGTGGCACTTCTCGTGGCTGCTCTTGGGCCGGTCCTTATCTTTGTTGGAAAGATCATGAGTGCAATCGGCTCTATCATGACGATGGCACCGAAGATTGCAGGTGCCGTGAATACGGTCACGGGAGCCATCAAGGGCATCGGTGCAGCGACCTCCGGAATCAGTGCCCTGCTGAAGGTGTTCTCCGGCATTGGCCTTGTAATCGGTGGTGCTATCACCGCTGTAAAAAACTTCATTGATATGTTCCAGAACGGATTCTCCGTAGTAAAGGATATCCTGATGGGCGTTGGCATCGCCCTTGCTGCGGTTGGAGCGGTCATTCTTGGTGCTCCGGCACTGGTCGCAGGTGTGGTGGCTGCGATTGTCTTTGCAGTGGCAAACCTTGTCATTGTGATCAAAGAGCACTGGACAGAAATCGGAACCTTCCTCTCTAGCCTGTGGGAGAACATCAAAACACTTGCAGGGACAGCATGGCAGGCAATCTCCGATACGATTGGAAGCATCGTCTCTGGCATTGCAACGTTTCTTTCCGGTATCTGGACGAGCATTGCTACAACTGCTTCTTCCATCTGGACTGCAATCAGCACGACCGTCGGTGGCATTGTGCAGGGTATCGTCGATACAATCACGAATATCTGGAACGGATTTGTGTCGGTTTTCGGCCCGCTGCTCGAAGCCTTCCGGTATCTGTTTGAAACCATCTTTCAGGCTATTCAAATCTTGATCGGCATGGCGATGGATGCAATCAGCACAAAAATTCAGGAGATCTGGAATGCCATCGTTGCCTTCCTGACGCCGCTTCTCACTGCATTGCAGAGCTTTTTCCAGACAATCTGGACGGCCATTCAGACTGTGGTAACTACGGTGTTGACCACGATTCAGTCCATCTTTACGACGGTCTGGAATGCTATCAAATCGGTTGTAACGTCCGTGCTGAATGACATCAAGGGTGTTGTGACGAGTATATGGAACAGCATCAGCGGCTATATCTCTGGTGTGATGAATACCATTAAAAACACAGTTTCTTCCATCTGGAATAGCGTGAAGTCGGCTGTCGGCAGTATCATTGGTCAGATTTATAACGTGATCCATTCTGGCTTCGAGCGAGCAGTCGGCTATGTAAAGGGGCTTGCTTCTCAGGCATTCAGCTGGGGACGCGACCTTATCATGGGTATCGTGAATGGTATCAAGTCGGCTGTTGGTGCAGTTGCCGATGCGGTAAATGGTGTGGCAAACAAGATTCGTTCAGTCCTACACTTCTCGGTTCCGGATGAGGGACCGTTGACCGACTACGAGAGCTGGATGCCGGACTTTATGCAGGGCCTTGCCAAAGGCATCGAACAGAGCAAAGGTCTGGTAGCCAAGGCAATGGATGGTGTTGCGGCTGATATGGTCATCAACCCTCAGATCGGCAGAATGGAAACAGCAACCGCTACAATGTCCGCAGGTACGGCAGACACGCTCTCCGGCATTACGGCGGCAATTCGTGAGGGCCTCGCTGGTGTAACTGGTCAGACCGGAGACATCGTAATTCCAGTTTATCTTGGCGGCACGATGCTGGATGAGGTCATTATCAATGCCCAGCAGAGGGCAAATCTTAGAAGCGGAGGTCGGTAACGATGGCGTTTATGCAATATTTGACTTTCAACGGCACTGACCTTCCTCTGCCGGATTCCTACGATATCGACCTTTCCGATGTTGAAGCGGATTCCAGCGGAGAAACAGAAGCCGGAACTACCCAGAGGGATGTCGTAAGGACGGGTGTCGTGAAGATATCCGTCTCTTTCTCTGTATCTCCGAAATGGCTGAAGCAGCTGACAGCATATTCCAAGCTGCCGAAGATAACAGTCCTCTATTTTGACACAGAGAATTTATCCCAAAAAGAAACAGAAATGTATATCAGTGGATTTAAGGCAAAGCTTGAAAAGGATACATCCTACAAAGGACTCTGGACGGTTTCTTTTACGCTGAAAGAATTTTGATGGGAGGTGAACCATGTATCCGGTATCTGATGCCTTTTTACAGGCAATTGAAAGCAATTCGAGAAAATATCACTGGTCGGGTACGATTACCACGGTAAATGGTGTCAGCTACCCATTTGAAAATAAGGACATCGTCAAAGGTTCCGGGTACATTACCCGCCAGTGCTGCAGTTCCACAGAAATTGAACTGGGTACGGTCTATGCTGCTGAGATGGGTATCAGCCTTTTCTCTGACATCGACCGCTACACTCTGGACGATGCAGAGGTCAGGCTATATTTTCATTTGACCCTTGCTGACGGCACCGAGGAGACCATTCCAATGGGTGTCTTTGAAGTATCCGAAGCAAACCGCCATATTAAAACACTGGAACTGAAAGCCTATGACTATATGCTCCGCTTTAACAAAAACCTCCAGCTCAATGCAACAAGTGGTATGGCATACAATTTTCTGCTTGCAGCGTGTACGGCCTGCAAGGTGGAAATGGCACAGACCAAAGCAGAGATTGAAGCTCTGCCAAATGCCAAGGAAACACTCGGTATCTATGCAGAAAATGATATGGAGACCTGGCGTGACCTTCTTTTCTATGTAGCGCAGGTACTGGGATGTGTCTGCCTGATCAATCGCGAAGGAAAACTACAGCTTACGCCGTGGTCAAATACTGCCGTGGTCACCATACCGCAAAGGGAACGATTCACCAGTTCATATTCGGATTTTGTGACACGCTACACGGCCATCTCATCCACAAATCAGTTGAAGGAAATATCCGAATATTATGCACTTGACCCGGATGATGCACTGACTATGAATCTGGGCGTCAATCCGTTGCTGCAGTTTGGTTTGGTGGCAACCCGTGAGCGTATTCTCATGAATATCCTCTACGCATTATCAAAAGTTGAATATGTACCTTTTGACAGCAGCACCATCGGAAATCCTGCTCTTGACCCTATGGATGTTGTGCAGTTCACAGGCGGTCATGCAGATGCAGATAAAGTGTCCTGCATTACCAGTATTACCTACAATATCAACGGCAAGCACAGTCTGAAATGCGTAGGAAAGAATCCGAAGTTGTCCACTGCCAAGAGTAAAAATGATAAGAACATCTCAGGGCTTCTGAACCAGGTGGAAAACAATAAAACGGTGGTATACAGTTTTATGAATGTATCGCCATTTACCATCGGCAATTCCGCTACGGAAGTGCTGTCCATTACTTTTACAGCAAAAGAAAGCACATCGGCAATGTTCCTCGGAGAATTTTTACTGGATGTGACAGCTGATGAAGTAGAAAGAACTATCGAAGGCACGGCCACCTATGAGGAAGATACAGTGACGGAAGGTGGCACTGAAACAAATACAACTGTTAAAAAGCCGCTGTCCTTTGTATTTACGGACAAAGGGCACCCCATTCTGACCGTTACCTACAAAGTCAATGGAGAGACGGTAGCAACATTTATTCCGACACAGACCTATCTTCACGGAAAGCAGATACTGACTCTTTTTTATCCGATGTCCGCCATTATTGAAAACAGCGAGAATACCTTTGATGTGTATCTTTCGATGGAAGGCGGCACCGTCAATATCGGTGAAGCACAAATCCGTGCAACCATCAGTGGTCAGGGTCTTGTGGCAGGTATTGGTGACTGGGATGGCCGCATTGCGATTACGGAAGATATCAACCGTGTTGCGATTTCTCAGGAAGGTTTTGTTTATGACGGATTCAGTGACAGTGTGGCTATTACCTATCCAGGTCACAGCCGCCACGGTCTTACACAGGCAGTACCTCGTATTTCCATAACAGAGATTACCTTTGGATATGACCTGTTAAACGAGCGTATTACAGCAACTGAGGTGATTAAAACCTTTACGATGGATGCTGCACATCCGCCGCATTATGATGTTGTGGTGGTTGGTATTAATGAAAACAACGCATTCACTCTGATTAGTGATTATGCAGTGGTATCAGCAGAAGAAGAAATCAACAGTGGAAAATTGCAGCATTTGACGGTGGATACTACACCATTTGAACGAGTAGAGAATATGGAGGTGGAACTTTGTTAGTAGATGAAAACAAATATATCTGGCAGAAATGGCAGCAACCGATTTTTGAAAGCAATACCACATGGGGCGAAGTCTCTGCCACCTCCTCCAATGAATCCAAAGAGGTCAAGCATCCACCGTTCTATGCGTTGGACGGCAGTGTGGATACCCATTGGGAGGGCGAGGATTATGTTACCAACGCTCAGTATATGTGGGTATTTGAAAAGCCGCTTAGAATCTATCGGATAGAACTGGTCAACAAACCATCCTCCGGTTCTAACGTCACGAAAAATGTGGAGGTCTATACCGATGAGGAAATGACTAAACTTCTCCTATCCGGGGAGTTCCCGGAAACTTCAAAAAACATATGTATTCTGGAGCCTGAACTGCCGATTGCCTGCGACCGTATCGTGTTAAACCTTACTGCAGGTGCGAAGAGCCAATATGTAGGTCTAACGGAAATTCGCATCATTGCTGAGATTGGCACTTTGAAAGCTGTGCTTGAGCCATATCTGAATACAACGGATGGAATGGATTATATTTCAAACGGATACAACGATGATGGCACCTACAGTACAACGGGACTGGAAGGCTTTATGTTTAATGGCATTGCAGCAAGTACCATCTATATTTCCAGTAACCATTGGTTTGGGTTCGGTACGAACAGTGAACAGCTAAAAGTCTGCCGAAGGGACGGTTGCTCCACGGCAATATTTAGGCAGCTGATTGAATGCGACAGCGGTCTGCAAATTCTCAAAATCCGATTTGAAGGCTATACCGTTTACAACAACCGTGTAGAGAGCAACCGCTTGATTTTTGAACTCTTCCTAATCTCAAACAACGATATGTTCCTCAATGTGATTCAGACACCTACCAGTGGAAACAATGGAGAAAGCAGTCTGGTCTGCAACGGTGATACCACAAGCCTGAACCTCAATGTTGGCTCTCCGGACGGTGCAATGGTCAGTTTTTATCATTTAGACGATAGCGGATATCAGTGGGATATCCGCTATGAAATGTACAGCCAGGCAGGCGGTGGAACTCAGCTGTATCTTCTTCGTCTGGAGGATACTTTCTATTCCGTATCTGAAGGAGTGCTTGTGCCGTTGGAGGTAACGGTGCTGAATGCTCTTGCCTTTATGATGTATGGATTTGAAGAAAAACCAACAGTGGAACTTCTGACACCCCTTGCCAATCCGCAGGTTTACTTCTGGCAGTCAGGAACAGAGACCACACCAATAAAGGCCGTCCTCAAGGCATATCCGTACCCACAGATACTGGATACGGTTGCGGATATGAGCCACATTACCATTCTTGGCATCAAGCTGCTTACAGCAGAATATTCCGGGGATGTCGGAGTCAGTTATTCCTTTGATGACGGGCAGAGTTACTGTGAGGAAATGCCGCTGCTCGATTTTTTGAACACGGATAGAGTCGTTCTGTGGGAAAGTCTGCCGGAAAGCAAACGTCTGTATCTGCACTTTATTCTGCATGACAATGCCACCTTGTCACGCTTCAAAATAACCTACGAAAACTAAGGAGGGACAGAATATGCTGAAAGGCACAATGACAATTGAAATGACCGATGTGAATACAGGCAAAATCGAAAAGGTTCTGGAGCATAATATGGTCACCAATGCACTGACAGAAATCTTCAAACCGCTCGGTCTTGCAAAAGACCCAAGTTTGATGCTGAGAGAATTTGCTCCGTATTATCAGAAACTGCTGGGTGGGATTTTACTTTTTGACCGTGAAATTGAGGAAAACCCAAACAATCTCTTTCCTCCAGCAGAAGCAAATCTAATCGGCTGTGCAGTATACGGAAATCAAAACAATACCAAAGGTACCAAGCGTGGTGGCTATAACCAGACGGAAAGCGAACTGAATCTTACCGACCGCTATATGAAATTTGTATATGATTTCACCACTTCCCAGGCTAATGGTACGATTGCAAGCGTCTGTCTTACCCATGCAAACGGTGGATACACCTCTTACGGTGGTGCAGATGCAGTGATAGCATCATCCTATCCGCTTGGCATTCGTTTTGACGATGGTTCTTTGCAGTATGTGTATACAGACTACACCGGAGCAATAACGGGCGATAAGTACAGTGGTTTTACCGTAGGAAAAACGGAACTTTTATTTCTTATTGACCGTGCAACGGATATGGCGTACTACTTCCGTATCGAGAGTGCTACCGCAATTACCATTATGAAACGAAGAGCCTATCTAAAGAGCGTATCGGTGCTGACCAGTCCGTACAATAAAAAGGAATATGTAGATGCAATTCAGATTGATGAAGTGAATTTGAATACTTCCAATCTTACCTATAACTTCGACCATGCTGATAATTGCTTATACATCTGCTCCTCTGCCAGCAGTTATCGTGATGCTGGAACAACCTTCAATGTTACGAAGATTGCCTTCAGCAATTGGGCGGTGACGGAATATACCATTACAAATACTACCAATGTGCGTATTGGTACAAGTGGTATGTATTTTGCCCATTGTCATAACGGATTTATCTATTTGAAGTCCTATAACAGTCCGTATGAGATATTCAAAATCGAAATTAGCAATCCTGCCAATATTGTGAAGATGAAGCAAAACAGCAATGTTCCTGTAAACGGCTATCCTCGTTTTGCAATGAATGGACGAGTTTACTATGAAAATTACAACAGTAATTATCAGTTGCACATTGCAAACGAAGCCACCAATGAATTGCTCAATCCTGAAAACGGATACATTTACAACAGCAGCCGAAATTACACTTATACACCGCTGCTGAATGAGCCGATGATGTATTATCTCAGCTGCGGTAATTACACAACAGCCGGATTTATGATGCTGACAAACTACCTGGCAACCATCAACAATCTGAGTGAGCCGGTAACCAAGACCGTGGATAAAACCATGAAGGTTACTTACATCATTCAGGAACAGTAAAATCAGAAATCAGCGATTACTCCACTTAAGGGGTAGTCGCTTTTTTTATACACATTTTTAAAGAAAGTGAGGAACTCATTATGAAAGAATTCTGGAACACGATTCAATTTGTATTTGCGGGCATCGGCGGATGGCTGGGCTACTTCTTAGGCGGCTGTGACGGTCTGCTCTATGCACTGCTTGCCTTTGTGGTGGTGGACTATATCACGGGAGTGATGTGTGCCATCTCTGACCATACGCTCTCCAGCGAGGTGGGCTTCAAGGGCATCGGCCGCAAGGTGCTGATTTTCCTGCTTGTGGGCATTGCCAATGTGCTGGATGTGCAGGTGATCGGAACAGGCAGTGTGCTAAGAACCGCAGTGATTTTCTTCTACATATCCAATGAGGGTGTGAGCCTTCTGGAGAACGCAGCTCATCTTGGACTGCCTGTGCCGGAGAAAATCAAAATCGTATTAGAACAGCTCCATGACAGAGCAGAAAGTGAGGAAAAATAAATTGGCTTATACAAACAGCTCCCTGGTATCCTATACCAAGCTCAGTCCGAATCATTCTGGACAGAGAACCCATTCCATCGACCGCATCACACCTCACTGCGTAGTAGGTCAGCTTTCTTGCGAGAGCATCTGTGGATGCTTTACCAGTCCTTCTTGTCAGGCCTCCTGTAACTATGGCATCGGCAAAGACGGTCGCATTTCTCTCTGCGTGGAAGAGAAGAACCGCAGCTGGTGTTCTTCGTCCGATGCCAACGACCAGCGTGCCGTCACCATCGAGTGTGCCAGTGATATGTCAGAGCCGTACGCGATGAACAGTGCCGTCTACGATTCTCTTGTCAAGCTCTGCACCGACATCTGCAAGAGAAACGGTAAGAAAAAGCTCCTGTGGCTTGGGGACAAGACCAAGACACTGAATTACGCGCCAAAGTCTGATGAAATGGTGCTGACGGTGCATCGGTGGTTTGCAAATAAAAGCTGCCCAGGCAACTGGCTCTATGCAAGGCTTGGTGATTTGGCGGCGAAGGTTACCGCAGAGCTTTCTGGAACTACTTCTGGTAGCGGCAGCACTGCTCCTACCACTCAGATGTACCGTGTACGCAAGTCTTGGTCTGATGCCAAGAGTCAGATTGGCGCTTATAAGGTACTGGACAATGCCAAGAAAAAGGTAGACGAGAATTCTGGCTACAAGGTTTTTGATGCCTCTGGAAATGTTGTCTACCCGGCAGCATCCACACCGGCACCCACTCCTTCCAAGGATACTTCCTATAAGGTTCAGGTCAGCATCGCCAATCTGAATATCCGTAAGGGTCCGGGTACCAACTACGACAGAACCGGTCAGTTCACTGGCAAGGGCATCTTTACCATTGTTCAGGAGTCCAGGGGAGCAGGCGCTACTCTTTGGGGCAAGCTCAAATCCGGAGCTGGATGGATTTCTCTGGACTTTGCAAAGAAGTTATAAGACACACCTTTTCACAGGGCCTGTGGGAATTATCTCCTACAGGCCCTCTTTTTTTATATTTTTTTCGTCAAAACAGACCTCTCTTCTCCAGTGGATAGTGGAGGCAGATATTTTTATCTTTTTTCGGCCAAACCGCTATCTCGCCTCCATTTAGTAGTGAGGAACTTCCTCAGATTGGAGGCAATTATGCAAGAGAATATCACAACATCAATTCCGGTTTCTGCTGCTCCTAAGCCCATCCAGCAGGCCGATATTGAGCAGGATTATAACTTCTTTCAGGCGCAGAAAGTGGCTGAAAACATGTTGGAGCTTGGACTTATTTCCTTGTCAGAGTTCAACAAATTATCGCTGAAAAATCGTGAGACATTCTCTCCATTTTGGGTGGAGATTATGCCCGAAATCCGTTGATATATAAGGCTTTCAGAGCTAATATGTGACACTAACGAAGGGAGGTGAACTACCGTGAAGAAGGTAACAAAAATCGAAGGTGCACAGAATAACATCACCATAAAAAAGAAACTCAGAGTTGCTGCCTACTGCCGTGTTTCGACAGGCAGTGATGCCCAGCTGGAAAGTCTGGAAGCACAGAAAACCCATTATGAGCGATACATCAATTCCCGTGAGGATTGGCAGTTCGCCGGTCTCTACTTCGATGAAGGTATCACAGGAACCAAGGCTGAAAAACGTCCGGAGTTACTTCGCTTGATATCAGATTGTGGAGCAAAGAAAATCGACTTTGTTATTACAAAATCTATCAGCCGCTTTTCTCGAAACACGACTGACTGCTTGGCACTCGTAAGAAAACTGCAGAGCTTGGATATTCCGCTTTTCTTTGAGAAGGAAAATATAAACACCGGCTCAATGGAAAGTGAGCTCTTCCTTGCCATTCTCAGTAGCATGGCTGAAGGCGAATCCACTTCCATTTCAGAAAACGCCAAGTGGTCCATTAAACGCCGCTTCCAGAACGGAACCTTCAAGCTCAGCTATACACCTTACGGCTACGATTGGAATGGCGAGAACATAGTCGTCAATCCAGAGCAGGCTAAAATTGTAAAAAGGATATTCGCGGATGTCCTTTCCGGCAAAGGAACTCAGGCTATTGCTGATGAATTGAATGCAGATGGTATTGCGTCCAAGAAAAACAGCAAATGGACCGCTACTACCATTCGAGCTATCCTTGCCAATGAGAAATATACCGGTGATGTTATTTTTCAGAAAACCTATACGGATGAAAACTTCAACCGCCATATCAATTATGGTGAGGTTGACCAGTACATGGCTCCAGACCACCATGAGGCGATTATCAGCCATGAAGATTTTGACGCTGCCAATGCACTGGTCGCACAAAGAGCTTCTGAGAAAGGTATCGAAAAAGGCAATGGTAAATATCAGCAGCGCTACGCATTCTCAGGAAAAATCATCTGCGGAGAATGTGGAGACACCTTTAAGCGCAGGATTCATCCTTGCACTACCTATAAATATGTAGCTTGGACCTGCAATACACATTTGAAGAACACAAGCGCCTGTAGCATGAAGTACATCCGAGATGATGAGATAAAGGCCGCTTTCGTAACGATGCTGAACAAGCTAGTCTACGGACATCGCCTGATACTTGCTCCTTATCTGAAAGCCCTTGAAAATTCCTCTGGCGACGAAGCTATCCAACGCATTCAACACTTGGAGCTTCTTCTGGCCCAGAATAGCGAGCAGCGAGAAACCCTGACAAAGCTGATGGCACAAGGCTATATTGACCAGATTTTATACAATCGAGAAACAAATGCCCTCCTCCTGCAGGCAGAGACTTACCGCTCTGATATTGAAGCTATCACCATCTGCATGACCGGTGACTCGGCAAAGGTTACGGAAACAAACCTATTGCTCCACTTTTTGTCTCATACCGATATGCTTACGGCCTACAATGAGGAGTTTTTTGAAAGCTACGCAGACCACATCGAAGTAGCAAGCCGACATGAAATTCGATTTGTTATGAAATGTGGACTGACATTCACAGAAAGGATTGGTGATTAAATGGGGCACACACCCTTTGGCTATCGGATTGAAAACGGCACTGCCGTCATTGATAAACCTGCTGCCACTAAGCTCCGACAGCTCTATAAGAATTATTTGAGTGGTATGTCCTTATCGAAGGCAGCTGCAGAAGCCGGAATTCCAACCTATCATGGAACCGCTAAGCGATTGATGGAAACAGCCCATTATCTTGGTGATGACTTCTACCCAGCTATCATTGATAAGGATACTTACCAGAAAGCGCAAGAAGAGCGTATACGCCGGGCCACTAAGCTCGGACGGAATAATAAGAAAACACAAATGAGGGAAATACAGATACCTACCCACTTTTATATGAAAGACGTTGTTGCCTTACATGATAACCCCGTCAGACAAGCGGAATACCTGTACAGCCTCATAGAAAGTGAGAGTCAATAATGGGAAATGTAATGCTAATTCCTGCGAGACGCCAAGTTGGAAGTAACGCTCGCAAGAAGGAAGAAGAAAAACCGAAGCTCCGAGTCGCAGCGTACTGCCGTGTCAGTACAGACAGCGATGAGCAGGCTACCAGCTATGAAGCTCAGGTAGAACACTATACAGAATATATTCAGAAGAACCCGGATTGGGAATTCACCGGAATCTATGCCGATGACGGCATCTCCGGCACCAACACCAAAAAGCGTGAAGAATTCAACCGCATGATTGATGACTGCAAGGTCGGTAAAATTGATATGATTATTACCAAATCCATCAGCCGATTTGCCCGAAACACTCTGGACTGTCTGAAATATATCAGAGAACTCAAGGACATGAATATTCCGGTCATATTCGAAAAGGAGTCCATAAACACGATGGATGCCAAAGGAGAAATCCTAATCACCATCATGGCATCGCTGGCCCAGCAGGAATCGCAATCCTTGAGCCAGAATGTAAAGATGGGCATCCAGTTCCGCTATCAGCAAGGAAAAGTTCAAATCAATCATAACCGCTTCCTCGGTTACACAAAGGATGCGGACGGCAACCTTGTCATCGACCCGGAACAAGCGGAAATTGTAAAGCGCATTTATCGAGAATACTTGGAAGGTCTCAGCATGGATAAGATTGCAGCCGGTCTGGAGCGTGACGGCATTCTCACCGGAGCAGGCAAAGCTAAGTGGCATACCAGCACCATCAACAAGATTCTCCGAAATGAGAAATACATCGGTGATGCTCTTCTCCAGAAGACTTACACCACCGACTTCTTGAATAAAACCAGAGTTAAGAACAACGGCCTCATGCCTCAGTACTATGTGGAAGGTAACCACGAAGCCATTATTCCGAAGGAAATCTACCTGCAGGTTCAGGAAGAACTGGTCCGCAGGCGAGTAGTCAAGACCAGCGCCAACGGCAAGAAACGTAGCTACAGCTGCAACCACTGCTTCTCCCAAATTGTCATCTGCGGCGAATGTGGTGAAATGTTCCGCAGGCTCCACTGGAATAACCGAGGTGTCAAGTCCATCGTCTGGCGCTGCATCAGCAGACTGGAATCAACCGGACTGGAATGCCACGCTAGAACCATCAATGAGCTGGTCCTTCAGGATGCCGTCGTCAAAGCAATCAACCAGATGCTTGGAGACAAAAGTAGCTATCAGGCACAGCTGCAGCTTAATATAGCCTCGGTTATCCGAGCTTCACAGGCCACTTCCGTTGAAAACATCGATGAGAAGCTGATGGCCTTGCAGCAAGAGCTCATCCAGAAAGCCCAGAGCAAAGAAGCCTACGACGAGATTGCTGATGAGATTTTCAGACTCCGAGAGCTCCGCCAGCAGACAACAGTCGATACTGCTGCAAGGGATGAGCAAATAAAACGAATCAACGACCTGCAGGATTACATCTCCCAGCAGACCGCCCACCTCACCGAGTTCGACGAGTTACTGGTGCGACGCTGGGTCAAGCAGATAACCATCTGGGATGACCGCATCACAGTCGAACTAAAATCCGGCGTTAGCATCGATGTTGATGCATAACTCCATAGACGCACGAAACCCTCTCGACCATGCACTGGTCGGGAGGGTATTTTTTAGTTATTCAGCTGGACAACAAAATTCGCTGCATTTTTTTCAATTTCAATATTATATCTTTTTACTGCTTCATCCGTGATATGAGTAACATAAAAATTTTCATCATGTTCTGAATTTCTACCTTGCGCCATTAAAATTCTAGGCGACAAAGGTAGCACTCCTTGCAGCTTTCCATCCAGCCTTCTAAATACAAAAACAGGATTGTCACTGGTATTAAATGTCTCAGGTCCATCTGCAACAAGAAAATGAAAGGATGTATTGGATAAATTTGCCATAGCATGTGTATATATCACTCCAGAATCATTTAAATATTGACGATAAAATTTCAATAACAAATTATGTTTCATTTCTTCTGCAGCATTATCAAGCATAGGAAGTTCTCGTTCTTCTTCAGGAATGTCTATTTCATCTAAGCGAAGAACTTCCTTGCAAAGCCACTCCCATGCATCGTTAAACTGTATGTTAGATTTAATACTTCTCCAATCTAACGCCGTATAAAATTTCATTAAATACTCTTTATTAGCATTGGAGATAATTCCGTCCGCCGAATTAAATATTGAATTTTCAAGTTCTGAACGAACTGTACCCCACGCATCTTCATATTTTAAAGACCATAATTCTTCTATATCTCGTATTTTTACTTTCTCTATTTCCGCTTTCAGTTTTTTCTTACTTACAACAGATCCGTCCTTTCTCTGGATCGTCCAATTATCAAAGTCGTAATAAATTTTATTCAATTCAAGATTATCAGAAACAACTACCTCTCCATAATGAACTTCTAAATCTTCGAGGCACGCAAAAATTTTATCTGCATCTTCTTTGGTTACGATGGGCATCCCAGCTACAATCGAATGATAGTTTGTTATTCCCGCTATTTTATCTTTATTTCGCTCAACTACACTTTCCTTGTTCTCAAGAAAACGTATATATAAAGTACCATTCCCGTGTTCCCATGCAGATAGGTATGTTCTTGGAATCAAATGATGATACTTTGCTTTTGTCTCACCCATTTAATCTCCTCTATTTTAAGTGTTTATCGAATAATTCTAATTTCTCAATCAATTCCATATCGGCTGGCAACCAGTCAACGCTGTATAATTCATCTTTACTAAGCCAGCGCGCGTCCTCTGCTTCTTTGAGTTTTATTTCACCCTCGGTAACATTACACCAGAAGCAATCCATACTTAAATGAAATGATGAGTAATCATATTCAATAGTGTCTATCAAATCGCCAACTTCGATTTTTACATCAAGCTCCTCTTGAATTTCCCTTACTAAGGCTTCTTGTGGTGTTTCCCCAGGTTCGATCTTTCCTCCAGGAAACTCCCATTGGCCCTTAAATTCACCGTATCCTCTCGCTGTGGCAAAAATCTTATCTTTGCTGCGAATCACTGCAGCGACAACTCTAATCGTCTTCATATCTTCCTTATATAAACTCCAGCAACTTCTTTTCCGTGCAGAATTCATACCCCATCTTTTTTAATCCAACCTTATCAAACTGAACGACTATCGTTGTTCCTTCAATCGCTGTAATCTTGCCAAAGCCAAATGCTTTATGTTTCACCTGTCTTCCGACAATATCGATTGGTATTTCCATCTGCGGTTTTGGCTCTGGTTTCGGAACAATAGGTGCAACAAATACAGGCTTCTTTGTTCCTTTTTTCTTGGCAGCAGCCATCATTTTTGTATACGCAGCATCAACATTCTTACCACGATTTTCGTAGTCATCCATATCCTTAAACACGAACATTTGCGGCTTCTTTACAGCATTATCTGGTACAGGCCTTATCGGGAACATCCATACTTTTCGATCATTACCATCTTCACCGGGCTGCACATCTGTGTATGGCTTGCTCACAAGTTCTATTCTTCCGCAGTAAATATATTCTCCAGCATCTATAACTTCAAACAGATGAACATCAACTCCATTATAATCAGACTCAGCCAATGTGGCATTCTGCGCCCAATGAATGTCTTGGTCGCCTGATTTGCCCATGCCCGTATAATGTAAAACCCCGCCAATCCACTTATCATGATAAAGACCTTTTGTATAATCCGATACAATAACAAGTGTATTTGTTGTTCTTGACCGGCGCATACCTCCCATATTTCCACATTTGAATATTCCAACAATATCTGCGTTCTTAATAATTTGTCCTATTTTTAGTCCAGGATTAAACATAGATACGCCTCCAATTCTTAATATCTATTCCACTGCCTGCTACCCCTTCGAGTATCGAGTGGCTTAAACTGCGGTCAGCCTTGTTATCCATATCACTGCCACAACCTCTTACATCTAATCCACAGCCTAAACCCTACCACTCATTTTCCGCTGTTCGGCAAATTCGTTTAGTGGATATGTTTCCATATAAGAAAACCGAGCTTTTTCAGAGGTTAGGCTTTACATCCCAACTTCCGAAAAAGCCCAGAAATACGCCACTTTCTGGCATTTATTTATCTTTTCTTGACAGCAAACATACCGTCTCCACGTGCGTCGTCTGCGGGAACATATCCACCGGCTGCACAACCTCCACGCCATATCCCCGCTCATTCAACGCCGCACAATCCCGTGCCAAGGTCGCCGGATCGCACGAAACATACACAATCCGCTTTGGGTTCATCTTAACCAACGAATCAATCGTCGTCCCGTCCAGTCCCTTGCGCGGCGGATCCACGATCGCCACATCCGGCTGAATCCCCCGCTCCAACAACTGCGCCGTGCACACTCCCGCGTCGCCGCAGATAAACTCCGCGTTGGCGATCCCGTTGCGGACCGCGTTCTTCTTCGCATCCTCTACCGCCGAAGGAACAATCTCGATGCCGATCACCCGCTTCGCCTTCCGGGCCGCGCTCAATCCAATCGTGCCTGTGCCGCAATACACGTCGATCACCGTTTCTTCCCCGGTTAAACCAGCCAGCTCAATCGCCTTCGTATACAACACTTCCGTCTGAACTGGATTAATCTGATAAAACGACTTCGCCGAAATCTGGAACCGCAGCCCCAACAATTCTTCCTCAATCGAAGCCGATCCCCACAACACGATTTCTCGATTCCCCAGAATCACATTATCCTCACGCTCGTTCACATTTAAGATGATGCTGCGAATCTGCGGATACGCCGGAGTCAAACGCTCTATCAGTTCGTCTTTCCCTTTCAGGTTCTCCGATTTCGCGATTAACACAACCATGACCTGCCCCGTCTTAAACGCATGTTTGATCAACAAATGCCGCAACTGCGCCGGATCGCCCGCTTCCTCAATCCAGGACCGCAGCGATCTCAAAATCTGATTCTCCAGTTCGCTGTGCAGGCAGCATTCGTCAAAATCCACAATATCATGCGAATGACTCCGGTAATAGCCGCAGATCACTTTTCCATCCCGATTGACCCCCACCGGCACCTGCACCTTATTCCGATAGTTCCAGGGAAATTCCATCGACAACACCGGCTGAACCTCCACGTCCAGATGTCCGATCCGCTGGAAACAATCCGCAACCCGATGGCGCTTAAACTCCGCCTGCAGCTCAGCCCCCATTATCTGCAGCTGACAGCCTCCGCACTGACGCGCAACGGGGCAGCGCGGCTCGACACGCTGCGGACTCTCTGATAAACGCCGGATCACCCGGCCATAACCCACGTTCTTCTTCATGGCCGTCACACCGATCTCCGCACTTTCCCCCTTCAATAAATCCTTCACGAAGAAACACAATCCTTCATGACGAACTACCCCCAGTCCATCAAACGTATAGTCGACAGCTACTCCTGTAAACACATCATTCTTCTTTAACGCCATTCTCCGTTCCCCTTTCTGAATCATAATTTCAGCTCATCGCAACGATGAAACAACCAAACCTCAAGCCCTAAATCCGATCCAAAAACGAAAAAGGGCTTCCGCCCTTTATTCCTTCGTGTCGTCCTGCGCTTCCGTATCCTCGCCGCCAACGACCTCGTCATCGTCATCCTTCGCCACCTGAGGATTCCGCTTTTCCGCCAGTTCCTCGCGCAGCTGCTGGGCCAGATCGGCATCCAGCGGTTTTGATACGATCTGCGTCGCAGCCTGTTCCATACTGGAGTTTTTCGCGCGGATCACATACACATAATCCTCGGACCCCGATTTATCAACATTGTTGTAGACATGCACTTCCAGGTCATACATCTTCTTGCCATTCGACGCCGTAAAGTAAGTTCCTTCATTCAGCACCGCCGTCACATCATTGTACGCCGTTTCCGACAAAGCACTCGCTTCCTCGTCGCTGATCGAATCCACGGTATCAACATACACCCGCAGCGTCGCCGTCGTCAGTTCCACCGTGACCTTCTCCACCTGGTTTTCACCCTTGATCCGACTTTCGATTTCCGACAGCTGATCCTTGGTGATCGCCGGATCCAGATCGCCCTTGAACCGATCGCCGTTGATCGGCTTCCCCGTATCCATGGACGCGCTGATCAAAATCCATCCCAGAATCGCGCATGGAATCGCGATCAGTACCAAGCCCACAATCAAAATCATTGTGGATTTATCATTCTTCTTCGTTTTATGTTTCTTTGCCGGCGCCGCGGCCGGTTTCTTCTTCACTGTTTTCTTTTGTTCAGACAAAGTCCTTCACTCCTTATCTTTTACTATTTTACAGGAAAAGAAGGGATTTGACCAGTCATTTCCTGAACCCTGCGTTTTTTGTAAGAAAAAGGACACCGAAAGCGTCAGTAACGCCTGGATGTCCCCCTTCAATCAGATTCTTTTCTTCAATTCCTCGACGATCAGCTTGTTGGTCATCGCCGGATTGGCCTGGCCTTTGGACTTTTTCATGACCTGACCGACCAGGAAGCCGACGGCGCGGTCCTTCCCGTTTTTATAGTCTGTGATCGACTGCGGCTGATCATCCAAAACCTGATTGATCAGCGCGATCAGCGCGGAGGAATCGGACAGCTGTTTCATGCCTTTTTCCTGAGCGACCTGCTTCGGATCCTTCCCCTGAAGCACTTCCTCAAAGACGATCTTCGCCTGCTTGCCGGAGATTTCTCCGCCGACGATCATGTTGACCAGCTCAGCCATCGCCTGCGGCGCAACTGGGTTTTCAGCCAGCTTCGTGTTCAGCTTCGTCAATCCGGCCGGCAGCTCGACGATCACCCAGTTGGCAGCGATCTTGGCGTGCTGCGTGTGCTTCATGACCTGATCGTAATAATCGGCCAACTCCTTATTTGCGACTAACAGCGCGATATCATTTTCCGGCAGCCCCAGCTCGGCATACCGGGCCTGGCGAACTTCCGGCATTTCCGGCATCGCGGCCTGCAGCTGACGAATCCACTCCGGATCGAGCTGGATCGGGAAAATATTCGGTTCCGGGAAATATTTGTAATCCACAGCACCTTCCTTTTTCCGCATTGAGATCGTCGTGCGCGACGCCTCGTCGAAACGGCGGGTTTCCTGAACGACCTGACCGCCTTCGTTTAAGATCTGTGTCTGACGTTCAATTTCATACTCGACCGCTTTCTGGACGTTGCTGATGGAATTGAGGTTTTTAATTTCCGTCTTAACGCCGAATTTCTCAGTTCCGACCGGACGCAGCGAGATGTTGACGTCGCAGCGCATCGAGCCTTCTTCCATCTTGACGTCGGAAACGCCCAGATAATACAGTGTCTGTCTGAGCTTTTCGACATATGCCATCGCTTCTCTGCCGCTGCGGATATCCGGTTCCGATACGATTTCCACCAGCGGTGTACCGGCGCGGTTGAAATCGATCAGTGTACCGGCGTCATAGTGGAACTGCTTCGCTGTATCTTCTTCCATGTGCAGCCGTTCAATCCGGATGATCTTCGGCCCGTTTTCCGTTTCAATCTCGACATGGCCGCGACGGCCGATCGGGTAGAACTGCTGGGTGATCTGGAAGCCTTTCGGCAGGTCGGTATAGTAATAGTTTTTCCGGTCGAACCGCACCAGCGGATCGATCTCCATGTTCAGCGCCGTACAGGCCTGCACCGCCATCGCGACGGCCTGCTTGTTCAGACACGGCATCGTGCCGGGATGGCCTAAATCAATCTCGTTAACGCAGGTGTTGGCCGGAGCGCCGAACAATACCGGAGCGCCGGAGAACATCTTGGTTTTGGTCTTTAACTCACAATGTATTTCAATTCCGATAATGACTTCGTATTCCATTATTCAATTTCCTCCGCTGTGGCGTCCTTCAGGCCGGTGATGTCTTCCATCGCCGCCGCAAAGTCGAACAGGCTCTGTTCATCCCAGGCCTTCGCCGTCATGTTTAAGCCGACCGGCAGTCCCTCGATCAAGCCCATCGGCACCGTACAGCTTGGATAACCGGTAAAGTTGCCGATGACCATGTGATTCTCCGCGATCAGATAACCGTCGGACAATTCGTCCCGGGAGTGGTCGTCCAGCTTCGGCGCGACATCGCTGCTGGCGGGGGCGATCAGAATATCATAATCCTTCATGACCTCCGCGACATTCTCGACGATCAGGCGGCGTACCCGCTGCGCCTGGCGGAACAGCTTTTCCTGATTTTCGACAAACAGACCGTAGCTGCCGATGACAAACCGCTTGCGAATCAAGGAGCCAAAGCCCTTGGTGCGCGACTGAATCATGATTTCTTCCATGCTGCTGCCCGGCTGCTGAACGCCGAACCGGATGCCGTCCAGGTTGGAGTGATTGGCCGTCGCTTCGCAGTTGGCGATTAAGTAGTAGGCCGGCAGGATCGCTTTCAACAGATCCTCGCGCAGACTGACTTCTTCCACTACCGCGCCCTTCGCTTTTAAAGCTTCGACGGTCTTTTCAAACAGGGCTTTCACTTCCGGATTAGCCAGCGCGTCGATCACGTTTTTAAATACCGCGACGCGGCGCCCCTTAATCTCGCTGTTCAGCGCTGCCGCGTAGTCCGGTGCCGGTCTGTCAGCCGAGGTCATGTCGCGATCATCCCGGCCGGCCAGCACTTTTAAGGCCTCGGCCGCATCCAGCGCGCTGCGCGTGAAATAGCCGACGTGATCGAGCGAAGAGGAATAAGGAATGATGCCGTAGCGGGAAATCCGGCCATAGGTCGGCTTCATGCCCAGAACACCGCAGAACGACGCAGGCTTGCGCACAGAATCCCCAGTATCGGAGCCGACCGCAAACGGAACGACACCCGCCGCGACTAACGCTGCGCTGCCGCCGGAGGAGCCGCCCGCCATGCGGGTACGGTCATATGGATTATACACCGGGCCGGTCGCCGCCGTTAAATTAGTGCCGCCCATCGCCAGCTCGTCCATCGACGCTTTGGCGATCACCACAGCGCCGGCTGCCTTCAGCTTGTCGACGATGTGCGCGTTATACACCGGAACATAGTTATCCAGAATCTTGCTGGAAGCGGTCGTGCGGACGCCGCGGGTACAGACGTTATCCTTTAAGACCACCGGCATGCCGTAAAACGGTCCGTCCGGAATTGTATTCAGCGCCGCCAGCTGATCTTCAACGTCGACAAACGTCACCACCGCATTGAGCCGCGGCTGGGAAGCCTGTGCTTTGGCCACAGCCGCTTCCACCCGTTCGCGGGCGGTCGTCGTCGCTTTTAATTCACTCATCGTTGCCATTTTACTTCACCACCTTCGGAACCACAATGTGGCATTCTCTGACTTTCGGCGCGTTGGCCAGCGCGTCTTCACGACTGATCACATGATCGACGACATCCTCGCGCAGATAACTCGTCGGTGTTTCAAACGGGTAGACCATCGGTTCCACCCCCGTCGTGTCGATGCTCTCCAGCAGTCTCAGCTGTTTATTCAGCGTTTCGAATTCGGCCGCGATATCGGCGGCTTCCGCGTCGCTGAGATCGAACATCAACCGGTGCGCTAATTCTTTAAAATAAGCGGGATCTTTGATTTCTTCCATCCTTCTTCTCCTTCTTTGCTTCTTCTTTTAGTTGTTTCTTCTTTTCAAGTGCTTCTTCTTCTCAAGTGCTTCTTCTTTTAGTTGCTTCTTCTTTTCCGTTGTTTCTTCTTTTCAAGTACTTCTTTTCTTGCGATCAGGACGTTCCGGCTTTGCTTTCCCTAAGCTGGCTTGTCAATGGCTGCACTCTCAAAGCGGTGGTCAGCTAATATCCAGCACCGTGGTTTTCATCGTGCCTTTTTCGCGGTGCAGAATCATCACGGTTTCTTCCAGCTGCTTGATCTCGATGATCAGCTCCATATCCGTGCTGGAGAAATTGGCCGACAGCTCGTTAAGCAGCTGCATCAGCGAGTAGATCTCCGTGTAGCTCTTGGCCTGAACGGTCACGGTGATCTTGAGATAGTCCGCCGTGTCGTTGGTGTAGCGGGCCTTACCGATGATATTGACATTTTCCGGCATGAAATCCTTGACGCCGGCCTTGACCGTGCTGAATTGGGACGACAACACGCCGTCCAGCGCTGTCGCCTGATCGCTCGGGATCAGCACCCATTGTTCCTCAATCGGCGTGAACTGGCCGCTGCGGCTGGTAAACAGCCCCTGACCGATGAATGCTCCCGGGACGCTGGAACTGGTTGAATTTGAACTGTAAAACGTGATATAGATCGGCAGATCAGCGTCGACTTCGGCTTTGTTGCGGAAGTAGCGTTCCAGTTTGCGGCCGATCGTGCTGGCGTAGGTATACAGCTTGTCCTGCGGGATTTCCACGGTGCTGTCGCCGCTGGTCACAGAGCTGTTCATCAGAATACCGACCGAAATACCGTTGAGCGTTTTCTGGTCTTCCTTCGCGATGAAATCAATCTCAACGATGCCATAAACGATGTAGGGGCGTTCCAGAATAATCGCATCGCTGATCTCAAAGTTGCCGCTGGGATTGAGTCCATAGGAGTGATCGCTGCTTTCGTAGCGCTGCAGCTCCTGGATATCCTCATATTTCAAGATCTGTCCGGCCTGCAGATAATTGTCCTTGACCGGAAAGTGCTGCTTGCTTAATTCGATCAGCTCTTTCGGCATCTGCATCAAATCAAAGCGGCTGTTCGTGTTGCCCCGCCAATACCGGCCTTCGGACAGTTCGTGAGGCAGCAGCGTCTGGTAATCGTCCGAGGAATAGCTGCTGATCACCGTGCCGTCGCCGGTTTCCTCCGGCGCTTTCGGGGAGCAGCCGGCCAGGCTCAGCGTCAGGCAGAGAACCAGCGGAATCAGGCCCCAGCGGTTATTCCGCATGGCGGTTGACCTCTTCCATGAATTCGCTTTCCGTCATCGTCGCGACCCCCAGGCTCTGGGCTTTCGTCAGCTTGGAGCCGGCGTTTTCACCATAGATCACAAAATCAGTGCGCTTGGAAACGCTGCCGGACACCGTAGCTCCCAGATGCTCGAGCAGCGCCTGAGCTTCCGGCCGGGTCATCGTCGCCAGGGTGCCGGTCAGTACGACCGTCTTGCCAGTGAAGATCGTTTCCACCTGTTCCTCTTTCAGACAAATCATATTCAAACCGTGGCCGATCAGTGCTTCGATCAAATGCTGGTTGGCTTCATCATGGAAGAAGTCCAGCACAGTCTGAGCGGTGATCGCGCCGATGTCCTTGATTTCTTCCAGTTCTTCATAGGTTGCCTGCATCAGGGCCTGCATCGTTTCAAACCGGTAGGCCAGAATCTTCGCGGCCTTCTCGCCGATCTGGCGGATGCCTAAACCGTACAACAGCTTCTCCAGTGAATTCTGCTTCGAGTTCTCAATCGCCTCCAGCAGGTTATCGGCGCTCTTCTTCCCCATTTTCGGGGTTTCGAGAATTTCGTCGTAATGATCCTTCAGGTTGTAAATATCCTCGACGGTGTTCAGCCATCCCTGGGAATGAAACAGCTCCACGCGTTTGACGCCCAGTCCGTCGATATTCATCGCGTCGCGGCTGCAGAAGTGAGCGATCGACTCGACAACCCGCGCCGGACAGTCGTTGTTGATGCAGAAGTGATGGGCTTCGTCAGGATAACGGACAAGCGGCATCCCGCAGACCGGACAAACCTTTGGAAAAACATACGGCACTTGCGAGCCGTCGCGTTTTTCCGGCACGCTCGCGACAATTTCCGGGATAATATCGCCGGCCTTGTGGACAACAACGTAATCGCCGATCCGGATATCCTTATCCCTAATCATATCTTCGTCGTGCAGCTGCGCGAACCCAACACTTGTCCCTGCCAGACGCACCGGCGTCAGCTGTGCGTTCGGCGTGATCTTGCCAGTCCGGCCAACTGTGACGAAGATGTTTTCCAGCCGCGTCACCGCTTCCTCTGCCGGGAATTTATACGCGATCGCCCACTTTGGGGTTTTCGCCGTAAAGCCTAACTGCTGCTGCTTTTCATAATCGTTCACCTTGATGACGATGCCGTCGATCTCATACGGCAGATCGCTGCGCATTAACGTCAGATCCTCGACAAACTGCCACACTTCCTCCATATTGCGGCACAGCCGGTTCAGCGGATTGATCCGGAAGCCCAGGCTGTGGATGAAATCGAGCGATTGTGAGTGCTGATGATGTCCCAGCTGCGGCCCCTGCGGGACATGGTACCACAAAGCGTCCAGACCGCGGGAAGCCGCAACTTTTGAGTCCAGCTGCCGGATCGAGCCGGCTGCCGCGTTGCGTGGATTGGCAAATTCTTCCTCGCCGTTTTCCCGGCGCTTCTGGTTTAAGCGTTCAAAGCTGGCCTTCGGCATGTAAACCTCGCCGCGGACTTCCAGCTCGCCTTCATAATCAATTTCCATTGGAATCGACTTGATCGTGCGGACGTTATGTGTCACGTCCTCGCCCACGACCCCATCGCCGCGGGTCACGGCATACTGAAACCGGCCGCCCTGGTAATTCAGCGACATCGCCAGACCGTCGATTTTGCATTCGCAGCAATATTCCACCGGACCGACTTCGGCTTCCGCTTTGCGGGCAAATTCAAAAAGTTCTTCCTTGTTGAAGACGTCGCCTAACGAAAGCATCGGACGTTTATGCGTAATCTTATTAAATTCTTCCAACACCTGACCGCCGACGCGCTGGGTTGGGGAGTTGGGATCGAACAGTTCGGGATGCTGCTGTTCAAGGGTAATCAGCTCCCGCATCAGTTGGTCGTACTCCGCATCGCTGACGGTCGGATGGTCCAGCACATGATATTCGTAGTTATATTGATTCAGCTGCCTGCGCAGCGCGAGAATGCGATCTTCGCTCATCACTGTACCTCCTGAAATATCCAGTTTATTATAGCATAAGAACAAATGTTTTCTTCATCATCTTTACCAAGTTTACGCAATCTAATCGTTCCCAGGCCGCTTCTTTTCACTTTCCTTTTACATCCCGCTTCCTCGCAGCGGGCTCCCGCGATCAAACCTGTAGGGCTTAACGAATTTGACTGATCAAATCTGCGACTGCGCGCTGCGCTCCTCAATGCCTGTTTCCCAGAGCCTCTGGTTCATGATAGAAGCTCAGAAAAAGCTTGGAGCCAAAGACCGCATGAAATACCCTCCGGTTTCCCTGATTCCGGGAGCGCGGAGGGTCTTCTGTTTTTTCTGCATTCAATCCGACTTTTGCGTTCAATCCGGCTTCTAACACGGCTTACGCCGCCTTGGAATATCCATGGAATTCTCGCTTTTCCCCGAATCTGCGACTCAGGCCTTCGCTCAGACTTCCGCATCGGTTTCTACCTCAGGCCTTCGCTCAGACTTCGCTTTGGTTCTGCCGCAGGCCTTACAGCTGCCGATTCAGCCTGACACGAGGAAAGGATTATTCAACTTCCTCAGCTTTCTGAATCGACGGATGAGTCGCCATGATCTTACGCACGCCGAATGGGAAGGCAAATGCGATTTTCAGCATGCCTTCGCTGTATTCCAGCACGACGCCCTCGCCGAAAGCGGCATGGCGGACGTGATCGCCCTTCTTCCACTTCGTCCGCGGCTTGGAGGCGATTCTTTCCTCAAACGGCGCTTCGTCCTCAAACAGCGCGGAGTGCAGCTTGATTTCCTTCGGCTTGCCGGTATCGAAGGTCGCGCCGATGTGTTCGATATATTGCGGATCGATTTCCTTGATAAACCGCGACGGCACTTTAATCCGGCTTAAAATGTAGCTGAAGCCTGAGCTTTCCGTCAGATACAGCTTGTTCTGGGCACGCGTGAAGGCGACGTACGCCAGCCGGCGTTCTTCCTCCAGCCCTTTCAGCTGGCTTTCCTGCATCGCGCGGTCGTTCGGGAAAATCCCTTCGCTCATCCCGTAGACAAAGACCGTATCGAATTCCAGTCCCTTCGCCGCGTGAACCGTCATCAGCTGGACGTGATCGCCGCCGTCCTCCGCGCCTTTATCGCCATACAGCGAAACCAGCTGCAGGTATTCTTCCAGCGAACTGTCCGGGTAATTGACCGTATAGCTTTCAATATCGGTGATCAGTTCCTTCAGGTTTTCCAGCCGCTCATTTTCCTTATCCGCTTCCAGCATCGAGCGGTAGCCGCTGTCCAGCAGGATCATTTCCAGCAGCCGGCTGATCGGTGTCGAAGGCGCCAGATTCTTCCACTTTTCCACCATTTTAACAAAGTTGTCGATGGTTGTCTGAGCCTTGCCGCTGACAACCTTTTCATCGCGGATAACCTCGTACATCGTCTTGCCCGTTTCCCGAGCCCGTTGCACGATCGTGTCCATCGTCTTGTTGCCCAGCCCCCGCCGCGGAACGTTGATGATCCGCATCAGCGCCAGATCGTCGCTGCCGCACACCATCCGCAGATAGCACAGGGCGTCCTTGATTTCCGCCCGTTCGTAGAACTTGATGCCGCCGTAGATCACATACGGAATCCGCTGTTCGATCATCGCTTTTTCAAGCGCGCGGGAGAGGTAGTTGGAACGGTAGAGAATCGCGCAGTCGCGGTAGCGCTGGCCTTGCTTGTGCAGCTCGTTGATCTTGCAGGCGATCCAGGTCGCTTCATATTCTTCCCCGGCACTGGAATAGTGCGTGATCGCGCCATTGTCCGGACGGCTTGTGAACAGATCCTTTTCCACACGGTTGCGGTTGTTGTGAATCAGCGCGTTGGCGCCGTTCAGGATGCTTGGGGTCGAACGGTAGTTTTCATTCAGAACGATGGTTTCGCATGGCTGGTAATCTTTTTCAAAATTCATGATGATGTTGACGTCCGCCCCGCGCCAGGTGTAAATCGTCTGATCCGGATCACCGACGACATAGACAGAGTTGTCGTTGCCGGCCAAGAGCTGGATCAGATCGTACTGGATCTTGTCGATATCCTGGAACTCGTCGACGTGGATATAATGGAAACGCTGCACCCACTTGGCCTGAATTTCCGCAAACTGGCGGAACATCCGCACGGTATACAGAAGCAGATCGTCGAAGTCCAGCGCGTAGATCGCCTGCTGACGGTTGACGTAATATTCATAAACCTTCGCTTTGTCGTTTTCCCCGCGCAGATCGCCGGCGAACACATAGGCCCGCTCCGGGCTGATCTCAGCGGCTTTGTTATTGGCGATGTAGTCCAGCAACGAACCGAAGGTATAGGTCTGCTTATCCAGACCGAATTCCTTGTAGGCTTCCTTCAGAATGCTGCGCTGATCGTCGGCGTCCATGACCGTAAAGTTGCGGGGCATGCCCATCGCCGGGATATCCTCGCGCAAAATCCGCACGCACAGCGAGTGAATGGTTGAAATGAACACGGCGTTGCCTTGTTCCGGAAGCATCTGCCGGATCCGCTCCTTCATTTCGTTGGCGGCCTTGTTGGTGAAGGTGATCGCCAGAATTTTATTCGGCCAGACATGACACTGCTCGATCAAATGCGCGATCCGCATCGTCAGCACGCGCGTCTTGCCGCTGCCGGCCCCCGCGATAATCCGGACATACTGGCTGGACGTCAGCACGGCCTTTTTCTGATTTTCATTCAGCATATCAATTAAAACCATTGTTCGCCACCTCTGCTTTTCTCTTCTTTAAGCTGATTTTCACGGACTTGGATCATGAAATCGTTCCTTATTTTAAGCCACGAGATTCAATTTTCCTCAAAGCCTCGATTCAACTCCCCGTAAAATCCCTGAATTTCAAATTGTTGATTCAGACTTTCTATATTATACATGAAACGCGAGTCATTTCTATCCCCGAGCTGCGGGTTTCAGAATTTTCATTTTCCCGGCGGAATGGGTTCCGGCTAAAAGGCGTCGCCTCTAAGGCTTTCCCAGATTGCCGCAACATTCTAAGCCTTCATCGCTTCGCCGGAAAGGAAAAGGAAGGTCAACGCGATCCTTCCTTCTGACGCAGCATCAATGTCCAGCGGCCGATCGGCACAAAGCCCAGCCGGCTGTAAATTCTTCCCGCTTCCTCGTTTTCGAAGAACAGGCATGGTTTTTTACCTTCACTTAGCAACTGTCCGCACAGCGCCGTCATCACCGCGCTGGCTAACCCCTGACGCCGCCAGTCCGCGCGTGTCGCCACGCCGCCAATCATCGCCGCTTCTGCGGTTTCCGCTGTGCTGTTGGCCTGGCAGATCACCTGGCCGCCCCGCTCAATCAGGAAATGGCGGCCTTCCCGCGTTTCAATCCGGTGTGCGATCATCGCCGCTTCGTTGTCCGTCTGGAACACCTCTTCCAGCAGCCCTTTTATCCGCTGGGCATCCTGCGGCTGGGCCTGGCGGATCTGCGGATCCGATACCGGTTCCGCTGTCAGCGCGTCCAATTCGCAAAACAAGCATTCCTCACGGCTGAAGGCATCCAGCGCCAGCCCATCCAGCACCTCTTTACGCCCTTGAATCGCCTGAATTTCATATTCTTGAACCAGCCGTTCGACAAACTGCGAGTCGACGCGATTTTCTTCGCTGGCGATCACCAGGTTATGATAATACACCAGATAAATGCCATGTACAAATTCATCTTTATCAATAAAAACAGTTTGAAACCCCTGATTGAATCCATAGTTCTCAATGTCCCCGATCAAAAACAAATTCAGCGACGGGCTTTGCCTCAGATAATCCAGACATTCCTGCCGATGTTTTTCACTGCAGCGAATCATCATCGCAATCACCTCGATGCTTTTTATTTTATCAAACTCTGACACGGAGGTGAACTATTTTTTCAACTTTCTTAATTTTTCCAGCATTCTCCGCGATTCCCTTCAAGCCATGCTATAATGTACAAATAAGGAGAATCAAAAGGATGAAACGAATTGCAAATCAATGGAAAGATTACGAATGCTGCGACGCGGGCGACGGTGAAAAGCTCGAGCGCTGGCAGAATATCATACTGCGCCGGCCAGATCCCCAAGCGGTCTGGAAGCGCACGGAGCACGCCGGATGGAATCGCGTGCATGCGCATTATCACCGTTCAAACCGGGGCGGAGGAAGCTGGGAATTCAAACAGGCCGTCCCGCAAACCTGGACGGTATCCTATAAAGAGCTGACCTTTAAGGTTTCCCCGACCGGCTTCAAGCATACCGGACTGTTCCCGGAACAGGCGGTCAACTGGGATTGGATGCAGAGTAAAATCCGCAAAGCCAAAGCCGCCGGCCGGCCGGTCCGGATCCTGAACCTGTTCGCCTACACCGGCGGAGCGACGATGGCGTGCGCCAGCGCCGGGGCCGATGAAGTCGTGCATGTCGATGCCAGCAAGGGCATGGTTCAATGGGCCAAGGAAAACATGGCGCTGTCCCATCTGGAAAACCGTACAATCCGCTTTATCGTTGACGACGTCCTGAAATTTGTCGCGCGCGAAAAGCGCCGCGGTCATACCTATCAGGGCATTCTGATGGATCCGCCGTCCTATGGCCGGGGGCCGAATGGCGAAGTGTGGAAGCTGGAGGATCAGATCAACGAATTAGTGAACGCCTGCCTGGAGATTCTGGACAACGACGCGCTGTTTCTGCTCGTCAATTCCTATACGACCGGTTTTTCCTCCATCGTTCTGGAAAATATTCTGCGCACAACCGTGCTGCGCTGTCATCCGAATGGTTATGTGTTCGCCGGGGAAGTCGGGCTGCCGATCACTCAGGATCACATGATCCTGCCGTGCGGAATTTACGGCGCGTGGAGCGACGAAGACGATGAAGTTCAAAATTCTTTATGAGGATAATCACCTGCTGGTCGTCGTCAAGCCCGTCAACATGGCAGTGCAGGCCGACGACAGCCGGGATCCGGATCTCTTAACACTATTAAAGCAGGACTTAAAAGAGCGGTATCAGAAACCGGGCAACGTCTACCTCGGTTTAGTTCATCGGCTGGATCGCCCGGTCGGCGGGGTCATGGTGTTTGCCAAAACCTCCAAAGCTGCTTCGCGGCTCAGCGATCAGGTCCGCACCCGCGGCTTGAAGAAAACCTACCAAGCCGTTTTATGCGGGCGTCCTCACGCCGCTTCAGCGACGTTGAAAGACTGGCTGATTAAAAATGAAAAGACCAATACTGTGCGCACGGCCGCCCCCAACACGCCGAAAGCCAAAGAAGCGATTCTAAGCTATCAAATTCAGGGTGAAAAAGATGGACTGACGCTGGCTGAGATCCAGTTGGAAACCGGCCGGCCGCATCAGATCCGCGTGCAGTTTGCCAGCCGCCGCACCCCCTTGTGGGGCGATCAGCGCTACAATCCGCAGGCTCGTCCCGGGCAGCAGATCGCGCTGTGGGCGGTATCGCTGACGCTGCGTCATCCGGTAACACAGGAAACGATGACGTTTACCTGTCCTCCGCCAAACAGCGTTCCATGGAATTTATTTTATCCGTCCTGAAATGAATGAAAGGAGTTTTTGATCATGGCAACAAAACCACCCGTGAAAAAGCGCAGGGTTAAGCGCAGACGGCGCAGACGGATCCGCAAATCCGTACTTTACGGCTTGATCGGCATCGCCGCGGCGATCGTGCTGGTCTTCTCTCTCACGACCATTCCGAAAATTACAACCGATAACAAGCTGAAAAGCCTGGGCTATTCCAAAGAAAGCATCGCGATGATCAAGCGGCAGAAGCTGACCAAAACGATTCTCAATGATAAGCTGTATTCCGACAATCTCAACGCCGCGCTGGCATCTGAAAACTTTAACAAGGATTATCTGCGGCTGTATCTGGTGACCGATTCGCTGAGCGAGGACGACACGCGGCTTTACGACCGCCTACGGGCCCGGAATTATCCCGAGGACTCCTGTCTGAAATTGTTTGAGAAGTTGAATTTCTGGGAGATCACGCCGTTATTGGTGTTTGATTATGTCAGCGATGTCGACGCTTATATCCAGGACTGCACCGATCATCGCGACGTCAACAGCGAGAATCATTTTGAGCTGAGCGGCAATTACGTCCACTGGTATGACAGCACGTCGGCTTCCGACGCGAAGGATGTCAGCATGATCGTGAACAAGCGCTATTACCTCGGTGAAAACTACGCTCCGGATGATCTGGTGCCGTTAAGCCTGACCTATGCCGCGAAGGATTGTTACCTGCGCCAGGAAGCAGCGGACGCTCTGGCCGCGATGTGCGACGAGCTGAACGGCGGCGGCAAGCCGAAGATGTATGCCTCCTCCTCTTACCGCGATTACCAGTATCAGGTCGATCTGTACAACGGCTACGTCAATTCCAAAGGTCAGGAGTGGGCGGATTCAATTTCAGCCCGCCCGGGTTTCTCCGAGCATCAGACGGGATTGACCGTCGACATGGCCGCCACCGGCGCGCAGCTGTCCAAATTCGCCGATACCGAGGCGTTCCAATGGATGCAGCAGAACGCGCACCGCTTCGGCTGGATCCTGCGTTATCCGGAAGGGAAGGAAACGATCACCGGTTACAACTATGAAGCCTGGCATTATCGCTACCTGGGCGTCGAGCTGGCGACCAAGGTGCATGATTCCGGTCTGACCTATGACGAATATTACGAATTGTATCTGCGTTAAACGCTTTCTAATCAACGATCCGGCTTTCTCTGCCGGATCGTTTTTGTATTGACCTGTTCTGTTTGACCTGCCCTGTTCCGCAGGACTGGGATGCGCCTTCAGCCACTTAGCAGCTTCTTCCTAATTGAAAGAAGCTTATTTTCGGATTAATCCCGAAAAAAAGCCTGACATTCAATAATGTCAGGCCAATTCCTTTATTATAATTCAGTTTATACTTCTACAATCCCCAACGACGCCAGCACGATCGCCAGCACCAACACCGTGATAATCAGGCGGTTGGAATTCATCCATTTCTTTCCCAGCATCCAGTAGCACAATACTGCGAACAACGCCGGCATCAACCCCGGCATAATTGAATCCATGTATTTCTGAAGCGGGAATTCCTGCAGCAGCATTTCTCCGGTCTTCGGATCTGTGCCCAGACTGACCGTCAGCGTTTTCAGCGGGAATTTCACCATCGTGGCGATCATGCCGCCGACCACGGTCAACCCCAGCACCGACGCTGAAGCTGTAATCGTTTCTTTAATCCCGGAAAGCGTATTGACGATTTTAGCCCCCTGTTGATAACCAATGTCGTACAACTTGAACCGCAACAGCAGGACGCCGATCAGCCAGATTTCCCAGATCATGATGCCGACGACGCTGCCTTCCTTGGCCATGGTCGCCGCGATCGAGCCGAACACCGCGCCCGGAATCATGCTGAAAATCGTATCCCCAACACCGGCGAACGGTCCCATCAGCGCAGTCTTCATCGAAGACGCGACGTCGATACCCGCGCCGTTTTCCTGCATTTCTTCCTCAATCGCAACGTTCATTCCGACGATGATATCCCCCATGGCCGGCGTGGTGTTGAAGAAGACAGAATGCGCCTGCAGCGCTTTTTTCTTCAGCGCCGGCTGGTCCCCATACAGCTTTTCAATCAGCGGAAGCATGGTTGTCAAATAGCCCAATCCTTGCATGCGTTCGTAGTTCCATCCAATCTGAGAATTCCAGATCCAGCGGAGATTGATGCGGCGAAGCTCTTGTTTGTTCAGGCGTTTCGTCTGTGTCATAGCTTTGAGTCCCCCTCTTCTTTATCCCTTATGTTGCTTTCATTATAGACCTATTCAACTTAATTTCCAATCAACGATTCATATTTTGTAGAATTTTCAGAATTTTTTATCCGATCTGATTCTCGTTTTCCGCTGCCTTTAAAGAATGAAAATTGAACCGCCGCTATAAAGAAAGATCCCCGCTGCAGGATCTTTCTTTAATATCAAAGTTTAAAGCTTGTCGTCAGGATGCATGAAGCGTCAAACCGCTTAAAGCAGCTGGATCTGCGAGGTCTCCGGATTTTTCTTCACCTGCGCCGCATACGCCTTGGCCTGTTCGATCAAATTGTTAATGCCGGTGCTGCGGTAGACGCCTTTCTGAATCAGAATCACGTCGTAAATAACAAACGGATCGACCCAGTTCAGCTGCACCAGTCCCATCTGCCGCACTTTCGGCACGCAGACATAAGGAATCAGGCAGATCCGATTATCATCCTTGGCGGTGTTGATAACGGCATGGATACTGCCTAAAAATAACTCCGAGGCCGGGCGTGCGCCATTTTGGGTCAGACACCGGCGGAACTCGTCGGTGAAACAGCAGTCCTCATAGGTATAGGAGAAATTCTCCCGGTTCAAATCGCCAAGATGCACTTCCTCCTGCTGCGCCAGCCGGTGATTCGGCGACGTCATTAAACACAGCCGTTCCTGAAACAGCGGAACGATCTGCTGCCCTTCGCTTTCCTGAGTATTGAGCATCTGAACAAACCCGATGTCCACCTCGTTCTGATTCAGCCATTCCGGCACCCGTGCGCAGCAGATCGCGTTGACCTGCAGCGTCAGCTCCGGCTGCGTCTTTTCCACCGCCGCGAAGAAATCGCCGAATGCGAAACCGACCATCAGCTCGCCCCCTGCGACCCGGATCGTGCCGATCGCTGATTTCGTCTGATCAAATTCATACTGCAATTTGAAATACACACTGAGCATCTCATCAGCGTAGCGCATAAACCGCTTCCCATCATAGGTCAGCTCAATTTTTCCATTGCGGTATTCCACCAACTGAACCTGCAATTCATCCTCTAACGAACGAATGTGCTTGGCCAGGGTTGAGGGCGCATAGCTCAATTTCTCCGAGGTCTTCATGTAGTTTTTTTCCTGGGCTAAGGTCCGAAATGTGATCAGCTGTTTAATATCCATCGTTGCTCTCCTTCACTGCAAAAGCATCCATGGTCAAAATGGATGCTTTTTTTAATCATTGGTTATCTGGAGGACTACTTCGCGTCAGCGACGACCGTTTCGCCTGCCAGCTTACCGAAGACAACCGTATCAACAACCGCGTTGCCGCCTAAACGGTTAGCACCGTGGATGCCGCCGGTGATTTCGCCTGCTGCATACAGACCGGAAATCGGCTGGCCTGCTTCGTTCAGAACACGGGTTTCCGTGTCGATCGTCACGCCGCCCATCGTATGATGGACGCAAGCCTGACGAGCTGTCGCAACCCATGGTCCGTTCTCGAGCTTTGTGGAGTACAGCGTTCTGCCGAATTCGTCAGTTCCGCCATCCGCAGCCGCGTTGAAGCTGTCAACAGTCTCTTTTAACGTCGCGGCGTCAATGCCCATCTGAGAAGCCAGATCTTCCAATGTATCCGCAACTAAAATATACCCGTTTTCTTTCAAATAATCAAACGTAAATCCGTCGGCTGAACGCCAGTTCGGGTCGGTAATGTCAACATAGCCCGCACCGTCGCCGGATTCCAGCATGTAGAACATCGAATCGGTCTGCGCCATAACAGCCAGACAGATCTCGTCACGACGGCCGTCTTCACGAACGAAACGCTTGCCTTCTTTGTTGATGAAGATGATCTGATCGGTGCCGTTGACGTCACGCGGCGGATATTTCGTCAGCTGGCCATCTTTTACGTTGCCCAGGTACAGCAGCTGAATCTGTTCCATATCGGTTAAGGAAGCGCCGACTTCCAGAGCCATCGAGATGCCGTCGCCCTGCGAGCAGCTGAAACGGTTGGTCGTCATGACCTTGCTCAAATCGTTCCACTTGCCGGAGGTGTTGTATTCCTGAACCATCTTGCTGTTGGCTGCGAAACCGCCGGTTGCCAGAACGACGCCCATGTTCGCGCTGACGGTGAATTCATTGCCCGCTTTGTCCTTGCAGACAACGCCAGTCACTTTTCCTGCATCATCCTGAACCAGTTTTTCAGCGGTGCTGCTGGTCAGAACGGTAATCTTTTCATCTTTCAAAATGTTTTCAACATACGTGGAGATAAAGCCGGTGCCCATCTGCATCGTGCTCGTATGTGTTCTCTGCCACAAGCTGCCTGCGCCCTGGCCGATGATATCGCTGAATTCCATACCCAGTGATTCGATCCATTCCAGACCTTCATAGGAATCGTAGCACAGAACCTTGACTAAATCGAGATCGCCGACTTTATCGCCGTTGATCCATGTCTGCAGCGCATACCATTCTTTCGTATCGAACAGATCGGTACGGCCGCTGGCCTTGTATTCGTCCCACTGTGCCTGAACTTCCTTCTGCAATGCAGCATGCGCATCGTTGATCGGATCTTCCGCCAGAGCTTTTTCAACGGTCGTCTTCACAGCATCCGTCATCGTTACCTTGTTCTGCAAAGGTTCGTCCGGTGTGTTGTAAATCGCGCCGCAGACTAAGGTATCGCCGCCGACTTCACCGTTCTTTTCAACGATGATAACGTTAGCGCCCTTCTGAGAAGCCGCGATCGCCGCCGCCAGGCCTGCTCCGCCGCCGCCAACAACGACAACGTCTGCGCTCTGATCCTGCTGTGCTTCAGAAGCGACTTCCTTCATCCAGTTCGCCGGATCCGCGCCTGCCTGCGTCAGGCAGTCTTTCACAGCGTTGATGACCGCCGCGGAAGTGATCGTCGCGCCCGCTACGGTATCGACGTCCAAACTCTGATTGGCTACAATTTCTTCCGGAATCAAGACTGTCGGTGCTTTCCCGCCTTCATCCAATTCCGTTCCCGCCGCGTTTTTCAAAACGCCGCCGATCCCCGGTGTTTCTGAATCCTTTGTTACCTTAACGGAAACAATGGCGTCCTCGCTGACTTCAACGGTGACTTCAACGGCATCGTTCATTCCCTGCGATGTCGCGGTGTACGTCCCAGCCTTCATGCCTGTCGCGGCCGCCGGCTCATCCTTCTTCGGAGTTGAGCATCCGGCCATTGAACAGATCATGAGGAAACTGGTCAGGTAAAGCATTGCTTTTTTCATTCTTCATTTTCCTCCTTAAATCTTGTTAAAATTATATCATGTTATTTTTTTATCAACACACACTAAAAGGAAATGGGTTCTCGCTTTTTTCGTGACTGCTCCCCATCCCCTTTCACCGCAGCAGGCTGACCGGCAGCCTCAAACCAAAAACGCCGGTATTTCCGGCGTCTTTCTGTTTTATGATTTCCTTTATTTTTGCAGCGATCCTGATCAGAACCAGCCCGCGCTATTCCCGCGATTCCGACCGTTTCGGATTTGCCGGTCGCTGCGTCGATTTCGCTGAAGCTTTGCGAAATCCCCGGGTCAGCGCCAGCGCGTAATACAGAATGCGTTCCAGAACATAAAGCACAAGGACAACCTTTACGGCTGCAATCGAAAAAGCCATGCTGGAAGTCTGAACGGAAGTTGGGCGGTAGACGACGTCATAGGTAATCGGCCCTTCACTTTCCAACATGTCAAACGTGACCAGTCCGGTGTTCTTTGCAGCGTAAGGAATAATCGTGGCGATCACTTCGCCCTCCTTGATCGCATCAACCTCATAGCCGTAATAATACGTCCGCGGGACGGTGAGCCACTGGCCGCTTGGCCCCGATTTTACAACAAACTTGAAATGCCCATACTCGCTTTCATCAACGTTCTTATCATTGATCAGCAGCTTCATACTGCTGTCGATAAACGATTCGCTTGGCGACACCGCCCATTTCACCCATTCGCGGTAATCCTTGTAATCGACGTCCACGTCATACGGCAGATAATCCGCGCTGCTTAACTGCTGGACATTGTAGACCGCAGTTTCCTGGGTTTCTCCATAAACATTCAGCTGCGCTTCCTCCACCGTCATGGAATCCGGATAGCCGTAGATCTGATCATAATTCACCTTCAGCATAGAATAGGTTGGAATCAAGATCACGATTACGCTGACTGTTTTCAGCAGGATCCTGAATTCCACCCGCTTAAAATTCCGGATGAAAACAGACCAGTAATACCCGCCGGCCAGCGCCAGCATCGGAATGCAGACCGGCAGCAGCCGCTGGACAAACTGCATGAAGCTGAAAAATGGAAACAGCTGCCAGGGAAACAGCTTCGTCATCATCAACATCGACGCATAGCCGATAATCCAGCAGTGGAATATAAACGGATTGCGCTTGCGCTTCTCCTTTACCGCGAAGCCGATCAGCGGCATGAAGATCAGAAACGGCCCCGGAGAATTATTCAGATACACCGTAGTATCGACGGTGAAGTTGAAGATTTCCGACAGATCGACAGCGGAAGCCGCCAGTCCGCCGCCCAGATTAAACGTATGCGAGACGACCATATCCACCGCGCCCATCTGTTCCAGCATCGGAGCGATGAAGAACCAGGCGCAGGCCAGCGCCGCCAGAATCGCCTGCAGGATATTCAGGATCCGGATTTTTTCCCGCCACAGCTTCTTCATGTTGATCAAAGCGAAGACCGCGAATACAATGCACATTAAGATAAAGCTGATGTTGTGCGAAAGCACCAAGCCGCAATACCCCACCGCCAGCCAGATCCAGCGCCGGCTGTCCTTGTACATCGTCTGATAGATTCCCGCCAGACAGATCGGAATGAAGACCAGCGCCAGCAGCTCGCCCAGTCCGCCCCGCCGCAGAATATCGGTAATGCTGTGAGTGTTCAGCATGAACAGCAGCATCGCCAGAATCGCCGCGTAACCGCTGCGCTTGCTTACCTTATAGCTGCACAGACCGATCATCATCGTCGCAATCCAGACTAACCCGAACACATACTTCTTATACACCAGCACCGGAAGCATGCCGTCCGTCAACAGCGCGGCCGGCCAGTACAGAAAGAGGTTGCAGTAAAAGATCGGCGTCGGATATCCGAAATTGTAATTCTGATTCCAGAACAGATAGGGGTATTCGACGTTGTTCTGCTGGGCCTCCATCAGGCTGATAATCCGGTTGATGTGGAAACCGGTATCGGCGCCCAGATGAACCTGACCGTTGTTAAAGGGAAAGCAGAAGAACGAAGCGATCAAGAATGAAACGAGCGCGATGATCAGAATTGTACCGGCCCACATCAGGATCGGTTTCTCTTTTTTTAGTTGAATCACGTGATTAATCATGGCTTTATATTTCATCATATTTCTTTTAAGTATCCTTTTTTAGTGACTATCTTCTTATTGTACTCAAATTTTCAGTAATTAAAATAGTAAAAAAGTAAAATTAAACATTTTATCATAATATCACTATCTTATTTCTGTTATCTACTCTGTTATCTACGCTTATTAATTCTGATCTTCACGCTTGAATGCTTGCCTGTTTCAGAAGCCAATGGAATAGGTCGGGAGAGTGCGCAGAGCGAAAAACAAAAAAATTCCTGATCAAACTGATCAGAAATCGTTTTTGTTTCTTTTTGCATTGAACTCATACTTTGCCCAGGAAATTCAGCAGCTCCGCTTTCCGCGTTTCACAATCGACCTTGCCCAGTTCAAATAACTGCTTCAAAGCTTCCGCATCGCCGGAGAACCGCTTCACGCCCAGATTCTTGGAAGGTCTTAACAACAACGCTCTGCCTTCCTTCTGTAAATCACCAACCAGATTCATTTCTTCATAATATACATCGCTGCGGATTTTCAGTGCGTCGATCAACGCCTGATTATGATACGCCAGCTTCGAGGTATTCAGCAGCATCTTACTGCTCGGCTTGCGCACATAGCCCTCATCCTTGGTCACGATCACCAGATGCTTATCGCAGCCATACCCCAGCGAACGCTTGATCGGCACCATCGTCGTGACGCCGCCGTCGATATACAATCCATCGCGATAGGGCACCGGCGAGCCGGCCAGCGGTAAGGTGCAAGCCCCTTTTAACAGCCGCAGATCGTCGTCCAGTTCCTGTTTCCTGACCCACTCCACTTTGGAAGTATTTAAATTGAACAGGCCGATCTCAATCTCCATCGGCGACTTTCGCAGCGCGTCCAGTTTATAATGGATCGTGTCCTTCAGCAGCCGGTCAAACATGAAGTCATAGCCAACGTAATGCCGTTCCTTGAATAATGGATTCAGTCCTACATTCCGTTTGTCCGGCATGTAGATAACGCCGACATCATACAGATACTGCTTATTCCGCATCGCAAAGCTGCACAGGTTCATCGCGCCGGCCGAAATGCCCACGCCGTAGTCAAATTCGATGCCCTGGTCGATCAGCCATGTCAAAACCCCAGCCGTATAGGCGCCGCGCATGCCGCCGCCTTCTAAAACCAGTCCGGTTTTTCCCATAAATTCACCTCAATCATCCAGTCATTTATTGTAACAAAAAAAACTGAATTTACCACTACAAAATCATGGTTTCGTCGCTTCTTGAACCATTTTTACGAATTCTTCCGTCCTTTTGGCTGATAAAATCCGATGCGGACAGTCCTTGCCGGAGAAATCATGATGCTGCCTGATATCTTCAATCCGCAGATCATACACCTTCATCAGCTCGGCGCACAGCGCGGCCGCATTCGCCATTGTCTTTTCAAAATCATTGCCTTCGTTGACGCACAGCTCGATACCGATGCCCGTCATATTGCCGCCGTTTTCCGTCATTTTATCGCCCGCATGCCAGCCGACTTCCTCATCCGGCAGGGAATGATAGATGGAATGATCGTCAACCGTATAATGCCAGGAATTGATATCCGTTTCATTCGTCTTTAAATATTCGTTATGATGCCAGGCGTCCGCGCTGGCTGCTTCGTTGTCTGTCTCGTGAATGACGATCCAGTGGATCTCACGTTGGATCCCAGGCCGGTTCTGATGTCCCTCGGGAATGTAATCATGCACGACTTCAATCCCATTGACTGTCTGCAGCTGCACGCCTTCAGTATGATAGATCCGATTTTCCCGCACCGGCCACAGCCACAACAAAAGCAGCGCGACGACGATCAGCCCTGCCAGCACGCCCAGAATCGCCAGCTTGCGGCGGACCGACGCTTTCAGGCGGTAACGTTTATGTGCCCGTTTCTGTTTTCCTGACGAAGAACGCGAGGAAACCGCCCGTTGACGCGCGGCGGTTTTTCCTTGTTGAGTATTCATAAAACATCCCCAATCTGCGAAATAAACTTAATTTTATTTTAACATGTTCCTCCGCCCAACACTGAAGGAAATTCTTAATTCTTTCTAAAGCATGCTATAATCAAAAACAAAGGCAGGAAGTGAATATGAAGAAAGTTATTTTTATCAGCGGTACGATGGGCAGCGGAAAAACCACGGTCAGCTGCTTATGCAACGAACAGCTTACCCGCAGCGTCTGGCTGGATGGGGATTGGTGCTGGATGATGCATCCGTTTCAAGTCAGCGACCAAACCAAAGCGATGGTTCTGGACAATATTACCTATTTATTGAATCAGTTCCTCGCCCAGCCGGACTTCGATTATATTTTGTTCAGCTGGGTGATGGACGACCCCGAAACCGTGCGTTCGATTTTAAAACGGCTTCACGGCGAGTTTACTTTCAATCATTTTACCTTATCGCCTTCCCCTGCTCAGCTGCGCCGCCAGCTGCAGTCTGACATCTACCGGGGCCTGCGAACACCGGACTGTCTTGAGCGCAGCTTGGCCCGGCTTCCTCATTATGACGACATTGACTCAGAAAAAATAGAAACAACCGGACGCGAACCCCGGTCCATTGCCCGGGAAATTCTATTTCGGCTGCGCTGACTCTCTTCAATTTCATCTGAAAAAAACCTCTTACCGAAAGAAGTTTTTTTACAATTTCTTTTATGAGGATATTTCCGCAGAATTTAGAAAAACATGTGTTCCACAAAGATCCGCAGCCCGATCAGAATCAAAATCACACCGCCCAGCACCCGGGCTTTTTCTTTGACCATCGAACCAAAGCGCTTTCCCATCGCCGCGCCGATCAGACTCAGTCCGAAAGTGATCCCGCAGATCAACAGACAGGCGGTAAAAATATTGACGTGAATGACCGCGAAGCTGATTCCCACTGCCAGAGCGTCGATGCTGGTGGCGATGGCCTGCATCAGGATCGTTGGCAAGGTCAGCGTTTTAGTTTGACAGCTTTCACATTCCGGTTCCCGGCTTTCCTGCCATGCCTCTTTAATCATGTTCAGCCCGATCACCCCCAATAAGATCAGCGCGATCCAATGGTCGATTGAGCTGATCGCGTCGCTGAACATCCGGCCGCAGAAATAACCGATCAGCGGCATGATCCCCTGGAACAGACCGAAGGCGCCGGAGGTGATCAGCGCTTCTTTGCGGTGAAAGTTTTCATAACATAAGCCGTCGGTGATCGAAACGGCGAACGCGTCCATCGCCAGACCGACCGCTAACATAACTAACGTGACCACATCCATAACATTTGCATCCATACATTTCCCTCTTTCTTCCTAAAAAAAGACCCAGGCATAAGCTCGTTAAAGCCTATGCTTGAGTCTTGTTCATTAAGCCAAACCAGGCGGCGCACCGCCATTGTGTTGATTTGACACGCAGGTTTCCCCACGCAAACTACTCCCTCAAGAAGTATGTTCAATATACCAAAGTCTGGATGAAGATGCAAGCCTTTTCGCCTGATTTCCCGACTGTTTTTGACAAAGGAACGCAGGTGTCGGAATTCATTTAAAATTACCGATCCACAGCGGGCTGTTGATCGCTTTCAGATGATCCTGAAATTCATTTGTTCCATACAGAACATCGCGTTGATTGATCAGTTCAATCTGGTTTTCGATAATCCAGTTTCTGAATTCCCCGCTGGTGCACGCCTGCAGCTCTTTGCACCGATGGAGATTGCAGGTTGATTCTTCCATGATGTGATCATCGCAATAGCCCGGATGCCAGCCGTACATGAAAACTTCCTCTGCTTCCGTCCACCGCAGCGCCATCATTTTCTCCAGCGGCTGATAATTTTTGAAATCCTCCAGTTTATAGCTTGAATTGGTTGCCAGACCAGAAGAATAATAACGCAATGACTTATACTTCGGATCACATTCTGTCGGGTGGCGATGATCCGGCGCAGAGGAGAAAATGTTATAAGCGATTCCATATTTTTCCACAATCGCTTTAAACGCCTTCTCAAGCGGCAGATCGCTGTTCTTTACATTGGCGACGTCGGGATATTTGCCCAGGATGCTGAAACACAGCTGCATCTGCGCATCAAATTCTTTATACGCATCTTCATAAGTTGCTTCCCGCATTAACTCCGGATGCCGGTGTCCCCATCTAAAACGACCTGCTTTATTGACTAATGAAGGGACTTCCTCCGGCGGCAGGATCGGACTTTCCCACAGATGCCGATGCCAGCCGATTGACAGCCACGGCTTATCTTTCAGCCAGGTTAACGCGGCGACGGTATCCGGCGAATCGAACATCACGTCCGCGGAGGACGCAATCCCGCATTCAAATGCCTTAAACGCACCCATGTCATAGGCTGGCGTATAGCCGACGTCGTCGACTCTGAAAACCAATCTTTTTCTCATTGACACAATCCTCATCTTTCTGCGTTCATTATACAAAATCTTTAATTGTCTTCGATCGCAAAAAAAGTTCTTATATCAGTAGAAAAGATGACATTTAACGATTCTGCACAGCTGTTGTGCGATCCATATCGTCTGGGAAATACGCCGTTTTCCCTGTTCATATAAGAAACAACCCGGATAACCGGGCTGCCTGTTTTTGCGGGAAATGAATATTGTGATCTTCGTCGCGGGGCTAACGGGTGAAGGACTTTGCCAAATCCTCAGCTCTGATCCGTTTTACCTGCCGCCATAACCGCGGCTGGATCTGAGGATAGGTCAACTCATCGGGCAGCCCCCTGAACCAGCGGACTTCCGCCATTTCAAATGCGGGAAGCGGTCCCGGTTCGCCTGAGGTCGCATAATAAAGCATCCCGCTGGTGGACCGCTCATCCTGGCTGACGGTGTAAATGCAGCATGGCTGAAGTGCCGCTTTGGTGATGCCGGTTTCCTCCCACAGCTCGCGTTCAGCCGCCTGACGCGGAGTTTCATCCGGTTCAATATGGCCGCCTGGAATTTCCCAGGTAGCCCGCCGGGCATGCCGCGCCCACAGCACCTGATCACCGTCAAACAAAACGATGACGACATACTTCAGGGGAATCGCTTCGGTATGGGGATGAAAGCTGACCTGCACGCTGTTCATTCTCTGCGCCTTCTTTCTGCTCATTTCTGGATTCCAGTATTCTTTCCGGCATGCCATCCGTCAGCATCCGATGCCGATTCTCCTACATCATCGGTGCGAACAGATTCAGGATGGCCCGGACCAGCCGCACTACCGCCGGCGTATCCCGGCAATCCTTCAGCGTGACTTCGCGGCAATCCTTCAGGGTGTTGATATAGTCCTGCTTCATATCTTTGATGATCGAACTCTTATAGGTCAGCACCCCGCACTCAAAATGCAGATAGTAGCTGCGGTAATCCATGTTGGTCGTACCGCACAGCCCGATCTCATCGTCGCTGACAAAGGATTTTGAATGAATAAAGCCCGGCGTGTACTCGTAAATCTTCACGCCCGCTTTCAACAACGGCTCATAGTTGGCGCGCGTGACCATAAACACCAGCTTTTTATCCGGTACGTGCGGCACCGTGATGCGCACATCGACGCCGGCCTTGGCTGCGGTTTCCAGAGCCCGCTGCATCTCATAGCCAATGATTAAATAAGGTGTATGAATGTAGACGTAATGCCGGGCCTGATTGATGATGTTGAAATGAATCGTCGCCCCGACTTCTTCCTCGTCCGTCGGACTGTCGGAAAACGGCTGGATGTAGCCGTCGCTCTGCGGTTGTTCCTCCGGCTTGTAGACCGGCCAGTAATCGTCGTAGTTACTCGGGGCCATGTCTTTATAAACAAAGTTCCAGAACTGTAAGAACATGACGGTCAGACTCCACACGGCCTCGCCCTTCAGCATCACCGCCGTGTCTTTCCAATGGCCGTATTTCTCATACGCATTGATGTATTCGTCGGCCAGATTGATCCCGCCGACAAAGCCGATTTTTCCGTCGATCACACAGATCTTGCGGTGATCGCGGTTATTCATCTGGATTACCAGCCGGGCTTTTAACGGATTGAACACGGCGCAGCGGATTCCCAGCTTTTCCAAGATTTTACGGTAATTGGCCGGCAGCGTATAAACGCAGCCGGCGTCATCGTACATCACCCGCACATCAACGCCCTGCTTCACCTTTTCGATCAAGATTTCCAAAATGGAATCCCACATGATTCCGTTGTCGATGATGAAATATTCCAGAAAGATATACCGCTCGGCTTTCTTCAATTCCTGAAGCATATGCCAGAACTTCACCTCACCGGTCGGACAATAGGTCGCTTCCGTATTCTTATAGACCGGATAGTAAGCGTTGTTGAGTACGTACCGGAACTGCTTGACGACCTGTTCATTCTGATCTTCAATTTCAGTCAGGATTTTTTCATTGCGCGGCAGCACCGGATGCGTCCTGGCCGCTTCCGCCATCGCTTCCCGGCGCAGTGCCTTCGGCATTTTCCGTCCCCCGAACATCAGATAAAACAACCCGCCGAACAGCGGGAAGACGAGCACCAGAATGATCCAGGCCAGTTTATACGACGGATTTTCCTGTTTATTCACGATGTAAATAATTAAAAAGAAGTTGATGAACCGAAGCAGGTCGCTGACCAGCTTGAACCCGGACAAACTCACCATCACGCCGATGATTAAGCCCAGCTGAAGCAGAATTAAAACGGCCACGATGAAAAGCCGGTTCGCCATGATATTCAATATTTTTTTCATCGCTTTTCCTTCTTTCCCAAACGCAGCGCATCCCACTGTTCCCAAACGCGCACGCCTGTTAAATCAATAAACGTTTTCACCTCGGCAATCCGCTGCGGCATCTGCGCAAACTGTTCCGGAGCATGAGCGTCCAGCCCGTAGACCGCCGTGCAGCCAAAGTTTCCGGCAATCTCCCAGAACCGCGCCCATGGATAGGGATAGCGCCAGCCTTCGCGATAGGCCAGTTTGCCATGCTTCATGCCCTTGAGATTGATTTCCAACGGTACCCCGGCCTTCACTGCCGCCGCGCAGAGAATTTGCGCCGCTTCGTCGCATGCCAATGACCAGTGATCGCGGCTCAGCATAAAGTATTCCGGATGCGCGACATAATCCGCCAGACCTTCCTCTAACGCCATCGCGATCCGCCGCGCATAAAGCAATACGCTTTCATCCGCTGCCGCCTCGCAGAAATCCATGCCGCCGGGGGTCAGGTAGTGGTTGCCAATGATCATATAGTCCGTTTCCTCCCGAAGCGTTTGCAGCTCCGGACGCAGCGATGGGAAATATTCAAACTCAAAACCGGTAAGAATTGTAATCTGATTCCGGTATTTCTCTTTCAGGTTTGCGATTGAGTTTAGATAGCCGGCTTTTTCTTCAATGTTCATGCGGTCGCGCTGATCCCTTAAACACGCAAAGGGACAATGATCGCTGAAGCCTAAAACCTTCAATCCGGCTTTGATCGCCGCCTGAACATACGCTTCATCCGTGCCGACGGCGTGATGGCAGCGGGCGGTATGAGTATGGAGATTAAAATCCGGCATGCTTTCACCCCTCAATACGTCCTATTATAGCGAAATCCGCGCTACTTTGCACGAAAGACTTTCTTAAGATCCGCTTGAAAACAAGCGTTGAAAAAGCTTGGAAAACCTGCCTGGGCTAAAGCGCGGCGGCCTGGCGTCCATTCTGCTTCAGCTTCACAAAGCGAACAAGCAGGATGATATGAAAAGAACCGGCAGCGCCGGTTACAGGTGATATTCAAAAATACATTTCTGAACGTCGCCATACTGATACAGATAATGCGCCTTCGGCACATCGACAATCGCTTTTAATTCCCCGCCCAGCTCTTCCAGCGTCCGCCTTGAGGGCAGATTGTCCGGATTGCAGGTGATGATCAGCGAATCCATGCCGTATTTCTGCTTCGCCAGCTGAAACAACAGCCGGCAGGCTTTGAGCGCGTAATGATGCCCGCGGTACATCGGATACACGGTATACCCGATCTGACCGGCATAATACAGTTCCTCATTCATCCCCATCCGCAGATCGCAGCGTCCCACAGCAGTGTGCTTCCCATGTTCGCGGATCTCAAAAACGATTGACGGCACATCGCCGCGTCCCGCCTCTTGTTTGATTTCCATAACCTTGACCAGATCAATTTCCTGATCCGTCAGCACCTCTCTGCGAAACAACCAGTCCATAACCTTCATCCGCCTATCCTGTCGCCGCTTCGTCCAGCAGCGCCTGAATCTGCGCCCGCGTCAATGCGCCTTCCAGTTTCTTCTGCGCGCCCAGATAAAAGGTCGGGACATAATAATAATCGTATTGCTCCGCCAGCTTCGGATTCTCGCCTTCGTCAATCTTTGTAATCCGGATATTCCGATAACGCGGATCTTCAAGCAAAGCGTCGAGATCCTTTTGCGCCTGACGGCAATACGGGCAATTCTTTAAAATAAACATTGTGATTTCCTGCATGGTTTCACCTTCTTATCATCAGTTTACCAGAATCAGGAAAAAGTGACAATGCCTTTGCCTGGAAGAAGTCCCGACAAGTTTCGATCCATTCCGCGATTTCTTTCAATTCTTTTACGAATTGGCGGCAATGAAAGTTCATCGTTCAGAATATGATAGAATAAAATTAATATCAATGGAGAAATTCAAAACGCGAAAGGAGGCTTTCAAACATGCTGAAGAAAACAGGGGTGCTGACTTTATGTGTCCTGCTTCTGAGCGGCTGCGCCAAGCGGGTTGAAAATCCCGGCCCGCCGCAGATTACGATTTTAGAAGACGCCGTCATCGAGGTCAATCAGCCTGATTTTTCAGAAGATGTGCTGCGCGCTTATTTCAAGGCTGTCGACAGTCAGGGCAACGAACTGCCTCAGGAAAACGTCGTCTTTCTGAACAACGCCAACAATGCCCTGCTCGGAACTTCCTATATCAAGGTCAAAGCCGTGGATAAAAACGGTTATTACGACGTGAAAACCCTGAAGGTCACCACCGTCGATCACACCGCGCCAACCTGTGTGCTGCCTGTACAGCCGCCGGTCTTTTTAGCGGGAGAAACGCCCGAACTGACGGCGAAGACCGCCGGGATTCAGCTGCGTGATAATTTCAACCGTGAATCCACGCTCGCCAAAAACTTCCGCTGGCTGATCAGCGACGTTGATTATGCTGTGCCGGGAACGTATTCCCTGCCGGCCCGGTTTCAGGATTCCTCCGGCAATGCCGTTGAAATCACGCTTGAGGTGAAAGTCAGCGACGATCCGGTGGAAAAAGCACAGGCTTGCCTGGAATTGATTTTAGAGCTGTGCCAGGGATCCTCCAATTATTTCATCCTCGACACGGCCGACGCCGAGCAGCAGACTGCTATTGTAAATTATGCGCAGATCATGGATTTCTTCTTCACCGCCGCGGGCCGACAGGCCATGGAAGCTTCCGCTTTTGGGAAGCGGATCGTTACCGAAGGCGGCCAGACCCGCTGGGTTGCCAATACCGCTGCCGCTTCGTGGCAATATCGTAAAACGGAATTCACGCTGCAGGATGCGGATGACGAACAGCTGATCTTCGCCGCAAAGACAAGCTGGCAGGTTCAGGATCAGATAGTTGAGGAAACGAGTGAGTTTATTCTCGTAAAGCAGCAGGGCGTCTGGAAAATCGACAGCTTTGTCAATCCACTGGACGGACCGCCGGCGAATCCGAAAGTCACGCCGTCCGCTTCTCCCCAGACTTCGCCTCAGCCCGCCAATACTCCGCAAGCTTCACCCTCATCCCAACCCCCGGCAAGCGCCAGGCCGAAAAACGGATAAACACGAAACCAGGAACTTTGTTCTGCGGCTTTAACAGTGGCTGGCTGCGGTTCAGGCCGGACGATCCGTTTATTCTTTTTGGCAATTCTGTTCAAAATAAAACAACGTCTGGAAGAATTCCCGTGAATCCTTTTCCGCAGACGTTGTTTTTTTGATTCTTCAGTCAGTTATCAGGCTGGATTTCCTCCCCCTGCCGCCAAGCTTGCTTAATCCGCCATCAGGTTGTTGCCGGACAACAACGGCGTCGCCAGCGCCAGACAGGCCAATCCGATCACACCGTTGACAATCAGCCCCGCCAGCTGAATCATAAACGCCGGCACTCCCGGAATCATCACCAGCGTAACGACCGTGATGCCGTAAGGAATCGCCAGAATCAGACAGAAAACCATCTTGATCATCTGTTCCATAAGCGGCGTCGAGCGGCTTTTCATCAAGCGCAGACAAACCAGCGAGGCACTGAGAAACAGCCACCCAAAACCGGTCATCATCAACGCCGCCGGCACGAGTTCCGCCCAGCTGCTGCCCAGCACAAACGGACAGAGAACCAACGAAGCGAACACCACCGCCACAATGTGCAGCATCGAGGGTACCATCAGGGCCGCCAGCTTTTTCATCGGCCGGTCCGGGATCAGATATAAATAGAACACCCGCAAATCCTGGGCGATCCGGTCGGTCGTCGCACTGGTGAACAGGACGATCAGAACGAAGAACTGATAAAAGCTAAAACCTTGTCCATTCATCCAGACAATCCCCAGATAAATCACGATCAGCAGCACTTCCTGCAGCGATAGCAACCGCCGCGTCTTGCGCAGGATCAGAAGATTCTTGGAAACCAGCGCCGCCGCTCCGCTGCCAAAGCGCGCCTGCTTCACTGAAACAACCTTTTCATGGGTTTGGCTCTGGGCGCGCCGTGCGCGGGCATTCTGCCGCAGCTCGCTGATCCATTCCGCATCCATGATCGCCTGTTCGTAGAAATCACCCTTAACGTTCAGAATCAGCGCGGTAATCCCGGCGCAGACAAGCAGCGTCGCCGCAAACCCGATCAGACAGGCCGTCATATCCTGGCTCACCAGACCGATTAACGCCATTTTGCACCAGCCGAACACCGGTACCCAGTTAAACAACGGATCGGCTACAAACCGGGTGATCGTACTCTGAATCCCGCCGTCAACACCGACGTTGCGAATGGCGATCAGACCGATAAACCCCAGCAGCACCGCCAGAAATCCATATTTTATCCACTTCGCCTGCGGCTTCACCAATTCCAGAAAATAAAACCAGGTAAATAAGGCAAACGCAAAGTAAAACATCAACAGACTGCTCAGGATTAACGAAAGCACTAACGGAACGGTCAGAATCACAGTGGAGCTCATCATCATTAAGATATACGCCACGGCGATCAGCGCATAGATCAGACTGCCTTCGACCGTTTCAATCAATAAGTAAGCCAGCGTCTGTTTTCGCGTAAACGGGCCTGCGAAAATAAACTGAGCATCATCGCGCGTCACGATCGCAGAGCGTTTCTGCAAGATCATAACCGTCATTAAAAACAGCACATAACCGCAAAACAACATCATCCACCCCTGTACCGACTGGACGTTCATCATCGCCGACATCATTTCCCGGTTTGACACTGCCGAATAAATGGAAAAACCGAAGAAAGCCAGGACGAACAGCGTTACGATCGCTGAAACAGGCTTGGAAAACAGCCGGCGGAGCTGCGCTTTGAGCTTGACAAAAAACAGATAGCTGAGCGCGTTCATCCCTGTTCTCCCTGCGTGCAGGCAAAGAAGATTTCCTTCAGCGACTGATCGCCCAGATCCTCGCGCCGGACTTCCCGCACAATTTTTCCATGATGCAGAATATACGCGTCATCCCACAGCGACTCGAACATGTCGATGATATGCGTGGAAATCAGAATGCTTTTGCCTGCGCCGCGCAGCTCTTTCAGCAGCTGCAGCACCGTTTCGATCGCCGCCGGATCGAGTCCGATCATCGGTTCGTCGATCAGGATCGAATCCGGATCCGCCAATAACGCCAACACCATCGACAGCTTCTGCGACATCCCTTTGGATAATTCGCGAGCCGTTTTTTTCGCCTTGTCCGCCAGCTCCAGCCGTTCCAGCAGCGCCTGTGCCCGAGCTTCTCCCGCTTCGGCCTGATAAGCCCGGCTGATAAACTGGATATGTTCCCGAATCGTCAGCTGCTCGTACAGCACCGGCGTTTCCGGAATGTAGCCGAAGCGCCGTTTTGCATCAATCGACGAATTCGGAAAACCGTCGATCAGAATTTTACCGTCAAATTTAAGCAGACCCGCGATACTTTTAATCGTCGTGGATTTGCCTGCCCCATTGGGGCCCAGAAGAATCGTGATCCGGCCGTTGTGCGCCGTCAGCGACAGATCGTCGACCGCTTTAAACGAACCGTACTTTTTTGTTACGTGATAGACTTCAATCATTGAAATCGCCCTCCCAATTTTATGTTTCTTATTTTATCATATTTTTCTTATTTTATTTATTACAAATCCCTGACATTTTCTATTGCCATCCTCCTTACCTCTAACTTACGCCCGGACGCCAGGGACGGGTCAAGGGGTTTCGCTTTCTTTTCCAGTCCATGATTGAATTATCGCTTTACTTTTAAAATCAAAGACGCTTTTCCACATCAGCCGAGATTCTTTTTTTGTTTCCAGCAGATCAGTTTCAGCCCCAGTCCGGCACAAACCTGCAGCATCATCAGAATCCACAGTCCAGCTGGCATCGGCTTGCGCGCACAGGCGATCATCACCAGATACAGCGCCGATAAAAGCAGAAGCAAATGTGCGAAAGCCGTTTGGGTAATAATCTGTTTCCGCAGCCTGTCGTCAAGCTTCTCCTGCAGCGACGCCTGGCGTTTCAGCAGCTGTATCCGAACCCGATAGCCTGAAGCGCACAACATCGTCATCATAAAACCAATCAGTCCGATCACAAAGATCAGCGCGATCCCATTCCCTCGAAGCCCGGAGAACAAAAGCCCGATCAGCAAGCCGCCCAGAATCAGACTGATCCTGTTCATCTGTCGGGCGATCGGCGCATAGGATTCCAATTTTGTCGCCGCATCCGTATGAATCGGCGCCCGCTTTTCGTCCGTCCAGAACAAGACAATCGAATCCTGGCGAAACGCCGGATGCCAGCCGGAAGCTTCCATCCATGCCAGATATTCCTGCCGTTCAGCCGGATCGGAAGGCAGGTAATCAAATTCATACTGTCTGAACTGCGGTTCACCCTGAACCAGCACCCAGCATAAACCACCCCAGGCTGCCTTCTCAAACAGCCAGCCTTCCTGCGCCAGCTTCTGCAGCCGCAGCTTTTCCTGCTCTTCCTCAAATACAAGCCCCTGAGCCAATATGATTTTCTTCTTCATCAGTTACATTCCTTTCTCCTGCATTCTTTTCCGGGCCGCCGCAACAATCGTTTCCCGCCGGGTCAATTCATGACGCAATAAGGTCTTTCCTTTATCGGTCAGCACATAGGACTTCTTTCCTTCCTTTGCGGCTGTCTGCGCGATCAGCTCGTTGACGCACATCTTTTTAAGCAACGTATACAACGTGCCGGGCCCGATCATTCCCGGAACCCCTGTCATCTGTTCAATATACTTCATAATCGCATAGCCATGCAGCGGCTCGATCAGCGCCAATAAAATGTAAAACGCCGCGTCGGTCAGCTGTTCTGTTTCAAAGGTATCTTGTTTCGGCATTCCTATTCCTCACAGTCTATTCACGATATATCCATTCAAGATATATCTATTATAGATATAATATCATCCCCTGTCAATATCATCGCGGAATGATTATTTCCTCAGACGCTGCTCTTCAGGAAACTAAAATTTCAAACCTGACTTCATTTGCATTTCCTGTCTGCCTTGACTTATTGCCTCAAAAGCACAAAAAAACCTGCCCGCGCAGGTTTTTCTGCCAGAATAAAATTCAGACCATTTTTCTATCTGAAGCAACGCCAGGATTCTGCCAAAAAGGCCGGGTCGGAAAGGAAGCCGGGATATCCGGCTTAGTCCTGACTGCCCGCAATCCAGCCCTCCAATGTCGCAGCCTTGATGTTTCCCGGACGTTTCACGTCGCCGATTTTCCAGGTATGACACGTAATTCCATAAAAGCGGTCAGCTTCCTCGCTTAACGGTTGAATGCCCGTGCAGACGATCAGCACCCCGGCTGGAATCGTCAGGCGCACGCCGGCTTTTTCCACAATAACATGATCCGGATTTACCTGCAAGCAGCGGGTTTCCCGATGGATCGTCAGATTGTCACAACGGCTTATATGCTCGTCCAGCGCTAAACCGACAAGCTGATTTTCCCCGCGGTGAAGCTGACTTCCCTGTTCGATCAGGGCAACCGGACATCCAGCCTCTGCAAACTTCAGCGCCAGCTCGCAGCCGATCGCCCCGCCGCCTAAAATCACTACGGATTTTCCTTCAGGAAGCGGACTTGTATACGCCTGTGCAGGCGTCAGCCCCCGCTCAATCCCGGGAATCGGCGGAATTACCGGCTCCCCGCCCAGTGCCAGAATTAGATGATCGGGGTTCAGGGCTTGGACGCTTTCCGGGGTCGCCTTCGTATTCAGCCTGACGTTCACCTCTGACTTTCCGATTTGTTCTATCAGATAATCCCGGTAGCGACGCAGATCCATTTTATATTTTGCCTGATCCAGAACAGTCAGCGCGCCGCCCAGACAGGACTTCTGTTCCAGCAGCGTGACCTGATGTCCCCGCTGCGCCGCCGTCAGCGCCGCCTTCATCCCGGCCGGACCGCCGCCGATCACGACGACATGCCTGCGGATTTTAACCGGCGGCCGTTCCATGGACATCCAGCTGCCGTTCATATAGGCGGGATTCACGGAACAGCCATGATCGCGCCGGTCGGTCGTCCAATGCATGCAGCTGCCGCAGCGCAGGCAGGGCACGATATCCGCTTCCCGCCCCACTTCCGCTTTGTGAATCCAGTCTTCGTCCGCCAGCAAGGACCGTCCCAGAACCACAAGATCGGCGTCCTGTTCCTCAATCACCGCGGCAGCTTCCTGCGGCGTCATGATCGCCCCGACTACCGCAACCGGGATCGCAAGTGTCTGCTTAATTGCGCGGGCCAGCTGGCGGTTGACGCCATGCGGCTCCAGCGCAGACGTCGCCATGTGGATGTTGCCTTGTTTGTCCATATCCTGTCCGGCTGACACATTGACCATATCCAGATACGGCTCGGCCTGCTTCAGAAAGGTCAGCACCTCATCCAGTCCGATTCCCCCCTCGATCCATTCCTTCGCGCTGATCCGAAGATCCACCGGATAATCCGGGCCGACTGCTTCGCGCACTGCCTTAATTATCGCCAGCGGAAACGTCATCCGATTTTCAAGACATCCGCCATAGCTGTCCGTCCGATGATTCAGCGCTGGTGAAAGAAACTGTGCCGGCAGCCAGCCATGCGCAAAATGAAGCATGACCATATCGAAGCCCAATTCTTTAGCGTCGCGGCAGGTTTGCGCGAATGCGGCCGCCGTCTGATCCATCTCTGCCGGCGTCATGGCCTTCACCCGGTTGCCATAGGCGTTAATTCCATCTGTCGATCCCCACAGCACATCTTCTGGATGCGCTCCGCGTCCAACGCCGCCCATATGCATGACCTCCAGCGACACCGCTGATCCCCCCTGCCGCATAAAGTTCAGCCATTGGCGCGTTTTCTGAATCTGGGCTTTGGAAAACAGATACTCCGAATCAAACCAGGCGTTGGGCAGATTTACCCCGCCGCAGCCCGCAATCAGAATTCCTGCTCCGCAGCGGACGCGTTTGTCATTGAGCGCCTCGTTCATCGGCGCGGAAATGATCCGGTTGGCAATCATCAGGGAATTGATTTTTAACGGCTGAAACAAACTCGCAAACTTCATGAACACTCACTCCTTTTTATTGATATAAGCATGAAGCATGCCATTCACGCCTGTTTCTAAAAACAAATTCATTTTTATTCAGAATTCCTGCGGTTCATCCAAGTCTCCATGCGTTTTTCCTGCATTTTTCCTCGGAAAATCAAATATTGAAGCGGTCCGGCCGTTAATTCCTGTTCCCTGCTTTCGCGTAGTTTCCCAGCGGTTCACAGTGTCGAACACTTTTCGACACTCCTCTGAAAAGCGTATAAAAAAACCTGATCTTTTGATCAGGCATGCGGTTCCGAGCGCATCAGTTTATCAAAGATCAGATAGGCCGCAAAATAGAACGCCGCCAACATAAAGGAAAACAGCACGGTAAATTTATCAATGTTCTGCAGCAATGTCGCTAACAAGACCTTCGGCTGCAGCACATCCCAGGTATTCAGCCGCAGAAACCGGCCGATGTAGACGCCATAACCGCACAACAGGCTGATCACGCTCATCCAGCAGAAGTTAAACACTTTATTTTTGCGCCATTTGACGCTCTGATGGATCAACGAGGTGGAAAACAGACCGTCGACTAACGCCATCAAAATTCCGCCGACAATATAAATCAAGCGAACCCAGCCGGATAAGCTTTGCAGATAAACGCCGTTGCCGCCAATCAGCTGCGAGCCTTGAAGATGGATCAGATCCGTGACCATGTAACAGGCGTTGGGCAGAAACAACAGCCAGCCTAATGCCAGCGTCAGAGAAAACGGCCCCCAGTGTCTGCGCCAGCTGGTCAGCAGATAAGCCGGCACCGCCAGCGCTATCGGCATGAATGCCAGCCCCAGATTCCAGAACAACCATCGTAAATGAAGCTGAATCCCGGCTTTCCGCAAGCCCAGGCCCGCCAGAATATAAAGCAGATGAAGGGCCAGGATCAATCCCAAAAGCATCATATTGCGTTTTTGTCTGCGTTTCATTGTGATCACACTCCTGACATCGACCGTATTATACCCAATTTTTATGCGCTTTTCTTTAAGTTTTTCTTACGTCTTCCTGAATGTTGTTTTCACAAGCGCTTACTTTCGCTCAACCTCAGGCGTAAAGAAAAAACGAATAAAAAAGAAAAGGATCGCGAAGATCCTATTTCAGTTTTTCAAACATTTTTTTATAGATGCCCTTCAGCTCTTTTTTCTGGCTGTCGGTCATGTTGCCCTGGCTCGGGCTGTACGAATCGACAGTGCTCAGATGATCGCCCACAATCTTTCCGTTTTTCACGACAAAGACCTGCGGTACATACAATGCCGGCTCGCCATCATCGTCCGTTTTCAGAAAATCCTTCACCAGATCAATAAATTCGTTGTAGCTTTCCTCCGTGTTGCCGTCGTCCGTGCCCATATCGACGTAATAAATCGTCAGGCCCAGTTCTTTGGCAACCTCGTTCATTACCGGGACCGCCTGCGTACACCAGGCGCAGCTTGTATACCCATAATACAGGATACCGCTTCCGCCTTCTTTATAAATACGGTTGGCTTCCTTGAGCGTTACCCGCTTGAACTGATGCTCGGCTACATTGAAGCCCTGATATCCGCTCATATCGACGTCCACCATCTTCAAATCGTCTAAATAATGCACCGGCGTATTATCCTTCTGACTGCAGGCGCCAAGCGCCAACAGGCAGCAGCCTAACAGAACTAAACCTTTCAGGATCTGTTTTTTCATATTCTGCCTCCTTGCCATAACAGTATTAGTATAAATCAAAATCGCCCGTTTGGCTAGAATTCAATCGTTGAATCTTCTTCCAGCCCCTGCGGCGTCAATCGCAGAATCCGCTCCGTCACCTCGGCTAAAAAGCGGCGGTCATGACTGACGGCGAGGATGCAGCCGGGAAACGACGCCAGCTGTGCGCGGATCTGGCCGGCGGATAACGGCGAACAATTCCGCGTCGGCTCGTCCAGAAGCAGCACGTCGTTGTGATCGACAACCAGCTTCACCAACAGGATCTTGGCTTTCTGGCCGCTGGAGAAAGTCCCCATCGGCTGCCGCATCTCCTCCGGTGTGAATTTCAGCGAACCTAAATGATTCTGAATCCGCGTGCGGAATGCCTGATCCTGACCTTCACTTAAAAAGTCAACCGGATTTCTATCCATCGGCAGCTGTTCCTCGTAATTCTGCGGCATGTAGCCGACACGCAGATCTCTCCGGTCCTTCAGCTGTTTCCAGATCAGCCGCAGCAGCGTCGTTTTCCCGCAGCCGTTGGGCCCGATAATCGCGACCTTCTGCGGCCCGACAATCTGAAGGTTGATATCCTTCGCGCAAAGATGCGTCCCTGCCCAGAGCTGCGGCTGATGGAAATCCAGAATCTGTTTGCGGGAATTGGCAATCCTGACTTCCGGATCAAAAAACAATTCAATCTGTTCCTCACCTTCAAACTTATGCGTCAGCGGTTTGTCTTCCAGCCGTTCTCCTAACGCCTTAACCGACCGCATCTTGCGCTTGAGCATCTTGGCGGCATGCGGCTGTTGCCGGGAGACGGAATTCAGCGCATGATCAACGCTTTGGTATAACCGCCGGTAACGCTCCATCTGCGCCGCATATTCCTGATGTTCCTTGACGGACAGCTGATTCTGCCGATTTGCCAGGGCTTCGCGCTGCCGCACGTAATCAGCATAGCCCAGATGCACAAACGTATGCCGGGCCTGGGTCTTGCGGACGATCTGTTCCAGATGCAGAATGCCGTTGGCGCAATGTTCCAATAGCGTTTCATCATGGGAAACAAACAGAATGCCGGCCGGGCTGTCCAAAATAAAGCGTTCTAAAATTGCCAGCGTTTCCAGATCGAGATCGTTGGTCGGCTCGTCCATTAAAATCAGATCTGGTTCGTTTAACATCAGTTTGACCAGCTGCAGCTTGACCTTTTCCCCACCGCTCAGCTGTCCCATTTTTCTTTCCAGCAAATCAGCGCTGGCCCCGACGTCTTCCAACCGCACATACAGTTCGCCGATCTTTTCATAATCAGGAATTTCTGAAGGAGTTTCGCTCATACAAAAATCCAGGCCTGACGTTTCATGCCACCGTGCGTCCAGCGCCTGAGGAAGATAGCCGATCACCGCCCCGCGGCGGTCAATCGTCCCTTCCATCACGGTATATTCTGAAATCAAGTCTGGATTGTAAATTGCTTTAAACAACGTGCTTTTGCCATTCCCCTCTTCACCGATCACCGCCAGTTTATCGCCTGCGACGCAAGTAAAGCTTAAATGATCGATCAGAATTCTATCTTTGAGGGTCTTAATTGTAAGTTGATTTACAGTTAACATCCGCACCACCTCCTTAGGAAGCGGTAAACGGTAAAAAAAGAGAACGACAAAAAACAAGATTTCAGAAATTCAATTTTCTTCGTCTTATTTTCTGTACATCCTCTCACCTCGCATCATCTTGGTCTATGATATCAAGCCTCTTCGTTTTCGTCAATCTTTGTGACGATAATTTCGTCATAGAGGCTTTCAATTTTTTCACGCGTCGCCATGCCTTTGGAAAAGGCGGTCGCGATGCCGCAGCAGTTCGCATATTTAAAGGTTGTAATAATATCGCGGGAACGCAGGTAATTCATCACGAAGCCGGCAATCATACTGTCGGCCGCGCCGACGGAATTGACAACCTCAGCGTCAATCGAATTGGCATGGTACACGCCGTCCTGATTGATCAGCAGCGAGCCGTCCTTCCCCATCATCAAGATGACGTTCTCTGCGCCCAGCTTTGCGCACTGCCGTCCGGCATGGATCAGCTGTTTCTGATCGGCAATCACCTCGTCGAACATCGTTTCCAGATCCTCGATATTCGGCCGGACCAGAAATGGCTTGTATTTCAACAACCGCAGAAGCAGCTCATGATTGACGTCAAGGACAAACTTCACGTCGTTTTCAATGCACAGCTGAATCATTTTTTCCGTCAGATCAACCAGATTATCCGGACAGTTGCCCGACAGCACAAAAATATCGCTGCGGTTAAGCCGTTCCACCCGTCTTAACATCATCCGCATATCTTCTTCGGTAATGCTCGGACCTTTGGCGTTCAGCTCCGTTTCCAACAGATCGCCTTTGACTTTCACGTTAATCCGGGTATGGCCTTCAATGAAGGTGAACACCGGTTCGATATACTCATATTTCTGAAGCAGGCTGATGAAGAAATCCTTAGTAAAGCCGCCGACAAAGCCCAGCGCCCGGGACGGAATCATCAGATTATTTAAAACGATAGAAACATTGATGCCCTTGCCTCCGGCCTCGTAGTATTCCAGCGAACTGCGGTTGGTTTTCCCCAGCTCGACTTTATCGAATTCCATATAGTAGTCCAGCGACGGATTCAACGTACATGTATAAATCATAAAAAAGCCCCTTTCTCATGAATTTATTTTAGCACATTCTGAATCAGGAAACGGCAGAATTCTGACTGAATTTTCCCATAAATCTCGAATCTTCCCGTTTTCCGATATTCTGATAAGCAATTCGAAAGAAAAGAGCTCTGTCAGGGAATACAGAACTCTTTGTCCCGCAAGGTCCGCCGCAGGGATTCGGCAGACTGCGTGAGAACAGCCGCTCAGGGATTAGCTCCTGTCCTCAATTATTTTTTAAATTTAAGAAGAGGAAAAATGTTTAAAGCGTTTATAAACTTTTGCGATCCTCCTTTCTGTATTTCAGTATAGAAAACCGATGTGGTGATAAAATGGAGTTTGTGTGAAGAAATGATGAATTTGATCATTTTCAGCTTTACGCCCGTCTGGTTATTTGGTTCCTATTCTAAAGCCCGTTGTTATAATAGAAAAAATCCTGTTCAGGGGAGGGAACAGGATTCTTCGGAAGGCGGGAGGGGAAGCCCGCCTCCGCATATTATTTTTATGAATAAGAGGGGAAAATATTTATTTTGTAAAGGGAATTTTATCTTTATGCTTTTTTCTGATGAAGTTTAACTTGGATGCCTCCTTCCTTGTATGCTTGTATTATAGGGCAAGATTATGGGATAAGAATCAAAAGCAGGTGAAGGTTCCGTGAACTTCCTGAAGAATTTCTTAAGGCTTATCCTCTATTCAGCCACAGCTGGATTTTATCCAGGCAGCGATCCAGTATCACATCGTTCCAGATTCCGGCGCCGCCGTGATCGGCATTCTTCACTTTGATAAAGTCAGCCTCGTGTCCCTCCTTCAATAAGGCTTCCATCAATTCCACACTCTGCGCCATGGGTACATTGCGGTCTTTATCGCCGTGGACAATCAGAAACGGCGGCAGCGGAGCCTTGCCGATATAGGTTGTGACGGAGGCCTGACGGGCCTTCTGCGGATGGTCTTTAACCGCAATCCCGCCCAGCAGCTTTCCGGCAATGGAATCCGCGCCGGCATGTTCCCTGGCTGACAGTTGATCCGCCATGCTGAGCAGATTGACCGGACCGTAGAAGTCGATCACGCCTTTCATTGCGGGCAGAAACGCTTCGCCGTTTTCCAGGGGAAACGCCCCGGCAGCCTCGCTGACTGCCGTCAGGGCCGCTAAATGTCCGCCCGAGGAACCGCCCCATAAAATCAGCTGATCGGGATCGCCGTGAAGGCCTGGCGCCTGCGCGCGGACATATTGAATCGCTCGTTTGACATCCATCAGCTGCGCGGGGAAAGGCTCGCATTCGCTGCCGCGATATTCGATCATCGCCACGATAAAGCCGTGGACGGCAATCTTTCCCAGACTGCAAATGTTGGATTCCACATTCTGCCAACGCCAACCTGAACCCTGGATAAACAGAAGAATGGGAAAGCGCTGCCCTTCTATCATTTCCTCAGCGACAAATGACGGCTGTAAGAACCGGATGTGGAGTCCCCGATCTTTTGCCCTGGCATATTCCTGAAGCGGCAAAGCGTGGACGCTTCGTTGATGAAGATCAATTTCAATCTCTGTCATGTGCGGCGTGGTGAGTTCAGAGGCAGGAAATTCTTCATAAGTATAAAATTTTGCTTCCATAATTCTATATCCGGCGGATCCTGATGCCATTAACGAAGGAATCCGTCGCTCTCCTTTTCTTCATTATACCGCCGTCTTCCTTGCAGGAAAAGAAAACCCGCCAGGGGAAGGCGGGCTTTCTCCGGCAACCAAGGAGGGGAGCCTTGATCACCTGATTATTATTAAGGTTGAGAGGGGAAAAACATCTTGTCCTGAAGGGATTTTCTGTTGGTCTTATCCTTTGGACAATTTTATTATAAGAAAAAATTATGGGAAAAGTATGGCATTGACATGTGAACTTCATCAAATTTTCCATATTCGAATTTCCCGGATAGAATCTGAGTTCTCTGATAATTGTTCATCTACAATACTGGTTCTATAAATTTTGGTGTTGGTGGAAACCAACGCCTTTTTTTCTTGAGCATAAAAAAAGAGACATAGGTAAGAATTTCCGTTACAATAAAATCACCACAAATTACAGAAAGGAAATCTCACTATGTCCATTACTCATTCTATCGTATCTGTTCTCAATTTAAAAGACCCTCATCTTCATTTC
>NZ_JADNEM010000070.1:0-2488 GCF_015552275.1 Holdemania sp. 1001302B_160321_E10
TGAGTCCCATTTCTGGAACTCATCTGCGTCTTTCTTGTTTCGGTTTTTCTCTCACCAACACTATTTTTGAAAGAGCCAAAAAGGTGAACGGCACGGGTTCTCCCGATCGTCATTCACCTTGCTTTATTCTCAGATCCAGCGCAGCTGGGAACAGCTTTTCCTTTTAAGCGCAAGAAATACCTTAAGCGCAAGAAGCACCGAAACTAAACCGCTATCCATCAATAGCCGAATGCCGTTTCCGGCTTCACGCGGCACGGTGCGCCGCGCTTATCACAGGTATTGCTTAACGCGCCGGAACCCCAGCCGGCCCCGAAGGCCAGATCACCGTTCCAGCTGTTGGCATAGCTTTCAATCGACATCGTGCCGAGCTTGAACACTTCGATATGCGTGTGCGGCGCGCTTGCGTTGCCGGACTGACCGACTGTGCCGATCTGATCGCCGGCACTTACCACAGAACCGGTCGCGATCGGAGAACCGGGACTCATGTGCAGATACTTGACCGCGTAGGTCGTCCCGTTGATGTTAGTTAACAAATACACCTGATTCCCGCCGCCCCGGCTTCCGCCGCTGCCGCCGCAGGTATTGCCGAGATAGCCATTATTTCCGCAGCCGTCGGCGCTGTTGAGAATGACGCCGTTGCCCGCCGCGGCGATCGGCGTGCCGATCCCGGCCATGATATCCATTCCCAGATGAACACCGCCGCTGCTGTAATACCAGGTGCCGTTGTTCAGATAGCCGCCGTTAGGTTTGGTAAAGCCGGTTGAGCTGTCGATCCCGCTGAAGTCGATTGACGACAGAAGGCCCTTAAATGCGGACAAATTGGCCGTGATCTGATTGCCCAGCGCTTCCAGATCCGCCGCCTGCTTTTCCGCCGCATCCTGCGCGATCTTCGCGACGACCCGCAGCTGCGTGATCTCGGCTTTCTTTGCTTCGACTTCCGTCTTGCTTGTTTCAAGTCCCGCTTTTTCCTCGGCCAGCTGCGTTTTATCCGCTTCCAGCGCGTCCATCAGCGCTTTCAGTTCCTCCAGCGACTTCTTATCATAATTCATGATATCGTTAACGCCCTGAATCCGGCGCAGGAGTGAAGCGAAATCCTCCGCGCCCATTAAGAAATCCAAAAACTGATTCGTGTGCATCGTCTGCTGGGAACGGACTAATCGCTGTTCCACCTTTTCCCGCAGCGCCGCGATCTCATCTTCCTTCTGCTGGATCTGAATTTCCAGCTGGGCGATCAATGCTTCCTTTTCGCTGATCTGCTTTTCCAGCTCGCTGATCTGCGCTGTCAGCTGGGCGATCTGCGCGTCATAGCCGCGGATCTCCTGACCGATCTTCGCCAGATCCTTCTCAATCTCCTGGCGTTTGGCCTTGATGTCGCTGAGCTGCTGCGCCAGTTCACTGTTGCGCCGGGAAGCATATTCCCTGCATTCGTTTTTCTGTTCTTCGGATAAATCAGAACCGGAACACATCGTCAAGTAATAAACGTCTTCGTCGTCGTCCGCCATGACCGGCAAAACCATGCCCGTCATTAACAGGACGCTTAATAGAATCAGTCCTGCTTTTTTCATCGTTTCCACCTCAGATATTTCGTTACCGACATGAAGCTGCCGATCAACCCGACAACCATGCCGATCCCTAATAAGATCAGCGACAGCTGCAATACAAACGGATGCGGCGGCGTCATCCTGAACATCTCCGAAAACAACACCCCGCCCAGCTTGTCATAGATTAAGACATAACCAAAGATCGTAAACAGAATCGGAATGATCGCGCCCAGCGCTCCGATGATCATTCCTTCCACCACAAACGGTGCCCGGATAAACCCATTCGTCGCACCCACGTCCCGCATGATCGCAATCTCGTTGCTTCGCGCGTAAATCGTCAGCTTGATCGTGTTCGCGATCAAGAAAATCGCCAGCGCGCTTAAGCCCGCCACCAGAATCGCCCCGCCAAACCGCACGGAGTTCAGCGTTCGGACAAACATCAGCGCACTGTCCCCGCCGTAGTTCACCGTTTCAATCCCTTCGATTGCCTGAATCTTTTCCGCCGTGTCCTTTAACGCGTCCCCGTCGTTTACTTCCACATAGAACGCGTCGTGCAGCGGATTATCCTCCCGATACGTTTCCAGCGCTTCTCTGGCGCTTTCATCCTCATACGTTTTCATCAGCTCGTCGAATTCCTGATCCTTGCTTGAGTATTCCACGCTGACCACATGTTCCAGATTCTTGATCGTCGCCTGGATCATGTCCAGCTGTGCTTGTTCCTCATGGTCATAGGCTACAAACGCCGAAATCTTCACCGAGCCTTCGATATTTTGGGTGACCTCCTGCATGTTGCCTGTCACAATCATAAAGATCGAGATAATCAGCAACGTGATCGTCACCGCCGAGGCGCTCGACACCGACATTGCCGCGTGCCGGCCCACACCATAAAAACCCTCGCGGATATGCCGGAAGAATCGTCTAATCATGTTTGATATACCCTCCCTCGT
>NZ_JADNEM010000071.1:0-2311 GCF_015552275.1 Holdemania sp. 1001302B_160321_E10
GTTTCTACGGATATTTTAACACTTTTCCCTCATTATCTGGCTCTTTTTTTGTTTCCTTTTACTCTGTTTCTCCTTTTGCTCTGCCCCGATACACATTTTCTTCTTTACCTGCATTTACTTTTACTATTGACCTGTTTTTCAAGAATTTTCATTCGTTATTTCTTACAGGAAGACTGCACTGCACAGCTGCGAAATTGACAGCGCTTTCATTCGAACGGATCCCACTTTTTATTCATTAGGTTAAATAAGAGCCCAATCTCAAAAGAACCCGATGAAACAGAAGCGGGGATGGATCATGCTCGATCTTTTAAAAAGAGGAACGTCGCTTTAATTCAATGTTATTCAGAATGTAGTACCCACTTTCTCTCTTCTCCAGAATTCCATCGCGGCAAAGCTTGCCTAAAATACGGAACAAATGCCGATAACTCATCCCCACTGAGGCGGAAACATCAGTAAGAATATCACTAAATACATTTTTATGCGAATTTTGCAGGATGTACGCACATAGACGATGCTCGCCGGAACATAGCGCTGATAATGTATAATTATCTGAACTTTTAGACAACTTGGCTGCCAGTTCGCCGCCTAAAAAATTAAGAAATCGAAGATTAACTGCTAATTCGTCTGCACATGTCGAATAATTCACAGCGATACAGTCCAGGTCGGTGATCGCTTTAACCGTCGTTGTGGCATTTTTCTGTCTCATCATGAGTTCAATATCACCAATCAGACCGGAAGAAATGTAATAACACAAAATCAAGCTTTTTCCGTCGGGCGTTGTCCGGCAAACCTTCGCACTGCCGCTGATCACAATGAGGATCCATGGCATGGAAACACCTTCTTGACAAACATTTTCCCCGGGCACAAAACGCAGGCAGCCGCAAGATTGAAGCGGAACATTTTCCAGGCCATATTCTGCGAGCTTATTTTCATGAGCTTTAGTAAGGGGTATATTCTCCATATCAATCACCTCAAATCAATTATATACGAATGCGTTTGAAAGCACTATGACCTATGTCCTATGCAGGATAAACAGAATTTTGTTATCCTCGAAGTAAAGAGGTGGTCTGAATTGTATCCGATTTTAGCGCTGGTTAACGGTATACTATTAGCCATTATGGTTTCAATAAACGGGGAATTATCGAAACAATATGGCGTATTCTCAGCATCCGTATTGATTCATATCGCAGGCACAGCTTCCGCATCTCTCTGCCTTTTGAAAAAAGGAACAAAACCACTGTGGACGCATCATCCAAAATGGATTTATCTGGGCGGAGCGATCGGGGTCTGCACTACTGTATTTCAATGTATTGCGGCAGAGTCGATGAGTATAACCAGCGTCGTTGCACTGGGATTGCTGGGGCAGACAGCTGCCTCCTTGTTCATTGATAAACTGGGGTTGTTGGGGATGAAGAAAAGACCGTTTCCACAATCAGCACTGATCAGTCTGTGTCTTTCAGTTCTCGGAATCTTCATGATGTTGGATGATGAAAATGCAGTCGCTGCGATTGGAATTGCGTGTGCCGCAGGCATATCCGTGGTCTTATCCAGAACCATCAATGCGCATCTGGCAGAAAAAACAGGAGCGCTGCAGGGCGCGCTGATCAACCATCTGATCGGACTTCCCATTACAATACTACTCGCCGCAGCCACCGTGAAATGGAGTGATCTTGTCCAAAGAGCACCGTTAAGCGGAACGTTTCAACCCTGGATTTATTTTGGCGGAGTCCTGGGTGTGGGGGTTGTGATGTTATTTAACATCATTGTTCCCAAACTCTCTTCATTTTTGCTGACCTCACTGGTCTTTATTGCGCAGATATTTACGGGAATTATCTTAGACAGTATGCAGGGGCTCTCCTGTTCTGATGCCTCTCTTTACGGTGGGCTTGTCATTGCTTTCGGCGTTGTTGTCTACATGGCCGCGGATCGCATTAATTCTTGCAAAAGAACAAAAGCGTCAGGAAAGTGTGGCAGAAACAAAACGGATTGAAGAAGAATACCAGAATGGCTTAAAAGAGAAACAGGTTAAAAACTGATTTATTTCATGGAACAACTCATGATTTTATGCTGGATGATATAATCAGACAACCCTAAAATTTTCTTTGCATGCAAAAAGAGGAAGTTTTGGTTCTATAAATTTTGGTGTTGGTAGAAACCAACGCCTTTTTTTCTTGAGCATAAAAAAAAGAGACATAGGTAAGAATTTCCGTTACAATAAAATCACCACAAATTACAGAAAGGAAATCTCACTATGTCCATTACTCATTCTATCGCATCTGTTCTCAGTTTAAAAGACCCTCATCTTCATTTC